>JBEANV010000086.1:0-2877 GCA_041165285.1 Pseudomonadota bacterium
TTCGGCGCACCGGCCGGCGCGAACTGGGGCGAGTCGCTGTTCCGCAAGGGCACGCTGTACTTCTTCAACAACACCATCCACGGCACCGGCACCAGTGCGCGCATCTTCCAGATCACCAGCACCGCAGAGACGGTGGAGGCCTGGAACAACGTGTTCTGGTTCGACAGCACGGTGACGGAGCTGAACCTGCGCCAGGCCGAGAACGACTCGCTGTCGACGGCCTACACGCCCGACGGCATCCTGAACCTGGGCACCAACTGGATCCGCACCGGCTGGACCGATACCACGCAGTGGAAGACGCTCAAGGGCCAGGTCAAGGGCACAGGCAACCTGATCACCGGGGCGGCCATCCCCTTCGACACGGCGTTCGCCCCGCTGGCAGGCAGTGCCATCGTCGACGTCGGCCAGGCGGCGCCGGCCGCAGCCGCAGCCTACGGCGTGAACTACCAGCTCGGCAGCAGCCTCACGCCGGTGGCCCGCACCGTCAAGGGCACCAAGATCGACCTCGGCGCCGTCGAACGCTGAGCCCCCGGCCGGCGCGAAGGGCTCACAGCCCTTCTGCCGCCAGCATGTCGCGCACGGCGGTGAGCTGGCGGCGTGACACCGCCAGCCATTCGTCGGTCGGCGCGATCCGCACCGCCCAGCCTTCCGCCGCGTCGTCCGCGTCGCGGCGTTCCAGCGCCACCACTGCGTGGCACGCCACCAGCGCGTTGCGGTGGATGCGCAGGAAGCGCTCGCCGAGCCGCTCCTCCAGCTCCGCCAGCGACTCGTCCAGCAGCAAGGCACGCCGCGCGGTACGCAAGGTCACGTACTTCTGCTCCGCCTTCAGATACAGCACCTCGGCCAGCGGCACCCGCAGCAGCTCGCCGCGCTCATGCACCACGATCACCGGCGCGGCCGGCAGGGCCTCCAGAGGCGCCGGCGCGGTCGCGGCAAAGCCCTGCAGCCGCTGCGCCACCCGCAGCAGCGCCGCCTGCAGCCGCAAGCGGCGTACCGGTTTGGTCAGGTAGTCCACCGCCTCGACCTCGAAGGCCGCCAGCGCATGTTCGGCATGGGCCGTGACGAAGATGACCGCCGGTGCCCACGGCAGCCCGCGCAGTCGCTCGGCCAGCTGCAGCCCGTCCATGCCGGGCATGTGGATGTCCAGCAGCACGACATCCGCCTGGTGCAAGGTGAGCCACTGCAGCGCGGCGGGCGCCGTGACGGCCTCGCCCACCACCACACACGCCGGATCGACGCAGTCGGCCAGCAGCGTGCGCAGCCGCAGGCGGGAGAGCGCCTCGTCATCGACCAGCAGGACGCGCAGCACGCTCATCGACGCCACCTCATGTCCGCTGCGCCTTGACCAGCGGAATCAGCAACCGGACCCGGAAACGCCCGCCCTCGATCGGCCCGGCCTCGAAGCGCATGTCCAGATCGTGCAGCAGCGCCAGCCGGTCACGCACGTTGTGCAGCGCCATGCCGTGGCCCTTGCGGGGGCGGCCTTCCGGCACGGTGTTGGTGACGGTGATGAGTGCCTGCCCGTGGTGCGCCTGCGCCCGGATGCGGATGTCACCTCCCGTGGGTGACGGCTCCACCCCGTGCTTGACCGCGTTCTCCACCAGCGGCTGCAACAGCAGCGACGGCACACGCGCGCTCGCCACCAGCGGATCGATCTTCCAGCGCACCTTCAACCGGTCGCCGAAGCGCACCTGCTCGATCGCCAGATAGCGCTGCGCCAGCTCCACCTCGTCGCCGAGCGTGACCCGCTCGCCGGAGCCGACCAGCGCAGCGCGGAACAGCTCCGAGAGATCCTCCAGCACGGCTTCCGCCTGCGCCGGATCGACCCGCACCAGCGCGATCGCGCTGTTGAGCGCGTTGAAGAGGAAATGCGGCCGGATGCGCGACTGCAGCTCGGCCAGCCGCGCCTGCGTGCCCGCGGGCAGCCGCAACCGGGTGCGCTGGCGCAGCCAGTGGAACACCGCGGCGGCCAGTGCGGTGCCGCTGCCGACCGTGGCGATGGCGCCCGGCACCGCGTCCGTGATCTGCCCCAGCACGATCAGCAGCCCCCAGGCCATCGCCCCGCAGGCCGCGCCCAGTCCGCACATCACCAGCCACTGCGCCCCCAGCGGCACACCGTGCCGCGCCGCCCGGCCCAGCGCACAGGCGGCCAGCAGCCACACCAGCGTCGCCGGCAACACCGCGGCCACCACCACCGACACGTCCACCAGCCACTGGCGCAGCGTCTCCACCCGGAAGCACAGGCCGAGCGCCACCACACCATGCACGAACAGCAGCGTGCGCAGCACCACGCCCGCCTGACAGAGGCCGTCGGGCAGGTCGTTCGGGTCGCTCGCAGCGGGTTCGGTGGTGGTGGACAGGGGCGCTCTCTACAATCCGGGCAGATTCCTCGATTGTCCCCTCTCCCCGCATCCTCCTGAGCCGCCCCGATGAGCACCCATCAACTCGACAAGAAGTCGCAAGCCTGGTCCGCCCTGTTCTCCGAACCGATGAGCGAGCTGGTCAAGCGCTACACCTCCAGCGTGACCTTCGACAAGCGCCTGTGGCGGGCCGACATCGAGGGCAGCCTGGCCCACGCCGACATGCTGGCCACCCAGGGCATCATCAGCCCGCAGGACCTCACCGACATCCAGCGCGGGATGTCGCAGATCCACGCCGAGATCAAGGCCGGCACCTTCGAGTGGAAGCTCGACCTCGAAGACGTCCACCTCAACATCGAGGCCCGCCTGACCACGCTGGTGGGCGACGCCGGCAAGCGCCTGCACACCGGCCGCAGCCGCAACGACCAGGTGGCCACCGATGTGCGCCTGTGGCTGCGCAGCGAGATCGACCAGATCGCCCTGCTGCTGACCGACATGCAGCGCGCCCTGGTGGCCG
>JBEANV010000087.1:0-7674 GCA_041165285.1 Pseudomonadota bacterium
ATGCCTGCCGCGCCCAGCACCAGGAGCTGCGTCAGCATCCGGCGCAGGTCCAGCGTGACGACCACCATGCCACGCTGCCGGCCTCGTCCGTCGTAGACCGGCGAGGCTGCACGCAGTCGCACCGTGCCCTCGCGGTAGTCCAGTGGCGTGAAGCGCGCTTCCGTGGGCAGCAGGTCGGACAGCGACTTCTGCCATGGCTCGACCCCGCTGCGCCGCAGCCGTCCCGCCTCCACCAGTGTGGCGATGCCGTCGGTGTTGTCGATGCGGCTGCGCTCGCGGCCAGTCTCGTCGTGCCAGGCGATGCGGATGTAGGGGCGCGAGGCACGGGCGAAAGTCAGCAATGCTGTGCTGGTCGCCGGCAGGTTGTCCGCACTGATCGCCGCGGTCAGTGCCGGGTTCTGGCCGAGCACCAGTGCGTCGCGCGACAGGTTGGACAGCTCGCTGCTGGTGAGCGCCATGCTCTGCTCGATCAGCAGGCGGGCGCCGTTGCGCAGCGGAGTCAGCCGCAGGTCCAGCAGGCGCAGGTAACTGAGCGCCCCGGCCACGCACACCACGATCACCCACGGCAGCAGGCGCAAGCCCACCACCCGGACCTCGCGCTTCCAGGCGGCCGGTGGCGGGTGGAGCGATGGCGCAGTGTTCAATCGGGCGCGGCGGGCTGGACCGGCAGGTGGCCGTGTTCGTGCAGCCAGGCGGGCAGCGCCGACACGGGCATGGGCGCACCGAAGAGCAGGCCCTGCGCAGCCATGCAGCCGCTGCGGACCAGCCACAGCCGCTGCGCATCGGTCTCGACCCCCTCGGCGAGCGATTTCAGGCCGAGCTGGCGCGACAGCGTGACGATCATGTCGGGCAGGGTTTCGTGGTCCGGGCGCTGGCCAATCTCGCCGAGGAAGGCCCGGTCGATCTTGAGCCAGTCCAGGCCGAAGCTGCGCAGCCGGGCCAGCGACGAGAAGCCGGTGCCGAAGTCGTCCAGCGCCACCTCGAAGCCGAGCTGGCGCAGCCGGGTGAGCTGCGCGGCGGCGCCGTCCGGATCGAGCATCACGGCGCTTTCGGTCACCTCCAGCTCGATGGCGTCCGGCGGCACGCCGTCTTCGGCGCACTGGCTGGCGATGTCCTGCGCCAGCGTCGGGGCCGCCAGTTGCAGTGCCGAGAGGTTGACCGCGATGCGCAAGTGGCCCAGCCCCAGCGCCTCCAGCACCCGCCACGCGTGGCAGGACTGGCGCAACACCTGCGTGAACAGCGCAGGGATGTGGCCGGACGCCTCGGCCAGCGCGATGAAGGTCACCGGCGAGACTTCGTGTCCGCGCCGATCGGTCCAGCGGGCCAGGGCTTCGAAACCTTTCAGGCTGCCGTCATGCAGCCAGACCTGCGGCTGCAGCGCGATGCGGATCTCGCCCGCCCGCAGCGCTTCGTGCAAGGCTTGGCCGAGGCGGTAGTTGTCACGGGCTGCGGCTTCCATGCCGGGGCGGTACGCGACTTCCTGGCCCCAGCCGCGCCGCTTGGCATCGTTGAGCAGGTACCGCGCGGTGGACAGGATTTCCTCCGGCGGGCCGCTGAACAGCGCCAGATCGACCCGCGCCCCGGTGAGGTGCAGCACAGCCGAGAAGTGGCCGTCGCTCACCGTGATGCCTTCGCTGCGGTGGCGGTGCAGGGGGGTGTCGAGCCGGTCGGGCGGGCCGAGCAGCGCGAAGGTGTCGTTGTCGACCCGGGCGACCACCACCTCCGGGCCGGCCTCGTCCCGCAGGCGCTGTGCCAGCGCCTGCAGCAGGCGGTTGGTGGTCTCGAAGCCGAGCATCAGGTTGAGGTCGGAGAACTGGTCCACGTCCTCGAACTGCAGCACCATCGTCGACAGGCGTTCGCCGGCCGCGTGCATCATGCGCAGCAGCCCGTTGCGGTTGGGCAGCTCGGTCAGCGGATCCTGGTAGGCCAGCCGGTCGAGCTTGGCGATCAGCTCCAGCCGGTGCATCTGGGCGCCGACATTGGCCACCAGCAGCTGCACCATCTCGGTCTCGTTGGGGGCGGGCGGCTGGTGCCGGGGCATCCAGAGCGCAAACAGCGTGGCCAGATCGACCTCGCGGCCCTGGCCGGTGGTCAGCGCCGACGAGGGGTGCAGCGGCATCAGCAGATCCTGCGTCCCTGCGGCCTGCACACCTGTCCCCGCCCGGTGCGTGAGCGCCTGTTCGATGCGCTGGACCTGCGCCGGGTCGTTCAGCGCGTCGAGCGGCCGGCCCTGCAGCTCGGCAAAACGGCCGGTGGCGCCGATGACCAGCGCGGCGGTCGTGTGGGCGGGCCACATCACGACCAGGCCCTCGCTGGGCAGCCCGAGCATCCGGGCGACATCCACCAGCAGCGCCTGGCTCAGGCCCGTCAGGTCGGGCACGTGGCTGGCACCGTCCACCGCGTCCAGCAACTGTTCGAGCTGGCGCCGGGTCTGCAGCGCCTCGTGGATGAACTGGTGGCTGCGCAGGTTGGCGTTGAGGATCGCCTCCAGCCGGTCGCTGCCGAGTTCGGTCTTGTGCCAGTACTCGTTGACGTCAAGGTTGCGCATCACGTCGCGCATCGGCGCCATGCCGGGCTGGCCGGTCAGCAGCACGATGCGGATGTCGCGCCGGCCCATGACCTCGCGCACATGGCGCACCAGCATCAGGCCGTCGTCGTCGTCCTCCATCACCACGTCGAGCAGCAGCAGGGCGATGTCCGGATGGGCAACCAGCAGCGCGCGCGCCTGTGCGGCACTGCCGGCCTGCAGCAGCGTGATGTCCCGGTCCTGGAAGCGGTAACCCTCCAGCGCGAAGGCCATCGAACGGCGAAAGACCGCATCGTCATCGACGGTCAGCACCTTCAGCTCGGGGGCTTCGGCCGGGTGGCGTGGCCGTGCAGGGGTCGAATCGGGAGGAGAAGCGGGAAACGTCAAGGTCAAGTACGACTCCGGGCAATGCCGCTTGTCTTGCAGCGCAGGCAGGGCCGCACGCCCTCCGTGTGCAGTCTGTCTCACGCACTGGGACTTGGCAATTACTCAAGGCTGATGCTTGAGCGCCGATATTGAAAACAACTGATTTCCTGGTCCTCCATGTCGGTCGATTCCTCCTCCACGCGCGGCCTGACGGCGAGCCGGGTGCTGCACAGCCGGCTGGCCCGGTGCATCACCCTGAGCGTGCTGCTGGCAGTGGCACTGCCACTGGCCGTGCTGGCCGTGCTGGGTGGGCAGGTGCTGGAGTCGCTGACCCAGCGTTTCGCTGCACGCGAGCGGCTGGTGCAGGTGCGCACCGTGGCACAGCAGGTGGGCACCCATCTGGGGGATGCCCGTGCCCTCATGGCGGCCTGGCCAGGCGAGTCTCCCGTGCCGGAACCCGGGGCGGATCCAGCTGATCCGGGCGTGCGGACACGCCTGCCTGGCCTGGGGCTGCAGTTCCGGCAAGCGGCGCTGGTGGGGCGCGACGGCCGTCTGCGCTGGTCCACTGGTGGCTGGCCGGGTCCGTTGGCAGAGGCCGCGACAGCGCTTCCCGCGCCCCGTGCAGCACGCAGCCAGCTGCTGGCGCATGAGCGCAATGGCCAGTTGCAGCTCGTGCTGGCGCAGGCCCCCCGATCCGACGGATCGCGCTGGCTGGCCGAACTTGCGCCGGATGCGCTGTGGCAGCCGATTGCCTCGGGGGAGGGTGGGAACTACTGGTGCGTGCAAAACGGGCAGGGCTTGCGGCTGTACTGTCCTCCGCCCGTGGAGACCAGAAACGTGCGGCCCGGCGTCCTCGGTGCCGCCATTGCCGACCGCGTCCACACCGGCTGGACCCTGCCACTCGACACCGACTACGGCGCCGGTGACTGGCAGTTCGACATGGTGCAGGTGCGCGCCGCCACGGCAGTGTTGGGGTCTGCGTTGACTGGGCCGCTGGTGGGCGGGGCGCTGTGTGCGTTGTTCGGGGTGCTGCTGGCCAGTGGCGTGCTGATCCGCCGCACGCTCGGCCCGCTGCAGCGCCTGCAGCGCGGCACCCGCCAGCTCGAACAGCGCGCGCCGGGCGTGCGCGTGGACGTCCCCGCGGGCGACGAGTTCGGGGCCCTGGCGCAGGCGTTCAACGAGATGGCCGGGGCGGTCGATGCGCAGTTCCAGTCGCTGGAGCTGCTGGCGTCGATCGACCGGGATATCGTGGGCCACCGTGCCGTGGACGAGGTGTTCCGGCGCGTGCTGGTGCAGGGGCTGCCGGGGCTGGGTGCGGCCGTGATGGGGCTGGCGCGGGTCGAGTCGGCGCGGGTGCCGCGGCTGCACCTGCAGTGGAACGACGAGGCTTTTGCGCACAAGGTGCGGCGCAGCGTGCGGGCGCTGGCGCCGGTGGAGGTCCAGGCGCTGCTCGGCGTGACGGTCGATACGGCGTGGTTGCCGAGCGGGCCGAGCCTGTCTTCGGCCTGGTGCGCGCCGATGCGCCAGGACAAGGACGTCACGCTGCAGGCCCTGCCGCTGCGCTGGCAGGGCCGCACGCACGGTTTGCTGCTGCTGGGCTGGTCGGCACCACCGCCGACGCAGCGCCTGCGCGACGCGGCGGAGCTGCGCGACCGGTTGTCGGTGGCACTGGCGGCGCACCAGCGCGAGCTGGAACTCACCTGGCAGGCCCGGCACGACGACCTGACCGGTCTGCTCAACCGCAATGGGCTTCACCAGGAGCTGGACGCGCTGCTCGCGCCCGATCCCGCGGGCGGTTCAGCGCCGGAGATGGAGCCGCTTGCGGTGCTGTTCATCGACCTGGACCATTTCAAGACCGTCAACGACAGTCTCGGCCACGGACTGGGCGACGAGCTGCTGCGCCAGGCTGCCGAGCGCCTCGAAGCCTGTGCCCCGACCCGTGCGGTGGCGGCGCGGCCTGGGGGTGACGAGTTCGTGCTGGTGTTGCCTGGCGCGGACGACGCGGCAGCGACCGAGGTGGCCGCTGCGGTGTGCCGGCGCATGGCGGTGCCGTTTTCGTTGAGTGGCAAGGAGCATTTCCTCGGCGCCAGCATCGGCATCGCGCTGGCGCCGGTCCACGGTGACACCCGTACCGATCTGCTGCGCCACGCCGACATGGCGATGTACACCGCCAAGGACGCCGGCCGTGGCCGCCACGCCATGTTCGAGGAGCCGCTCGACGCGCGGCTGCTGGAGCGCAGCGCGCTGCTGGCCGACCTGCGCCAGGCGGTGGTGCGCAAGGAGCTGGTGCTGCACTACCAGCCGCGGGTGTGTGTCGCCGATGGCAGCATCGTGTCCGCCGAAGCGCTGGTCCGCTGGCGCCACCCGGTCCGCGGCCTGTTGTCGCCGAGCTTGTTCATTCCGCTGGCCGAAGAGTCGGAATTGATCGAAGTGATCGGGTTGTGGGTGATCCGCGCTGCCTGCGCCCAGCTGGCGCGCTGGCGGCGCGAAGGGGTGCCCTTGCAGCGCCTGTCGGTCAATGTGTCGCCGCGCCAGTTGCAGTCGGGCCGGCTGATGGACGAGGTCGAGTCGGCATTGGTCCAGCACGGTGTGCCTTGGAACATGCTGGAGCTGGAGGTGACCGAGAGCCTGCTGGTGGGCGATGCCCGCTCGGCCAGCGAGCAGCTTGGCCGCCTGCGCGAGCGTGGCGTGCTGATCGCGCTGGACGATTTCGGTACCGGCTACTCGTCCATGGCAACGCTGCGCACCCTGCCGATCGACGTGATGAAGGTGGACCGCGCCTTCGTGCAGGACTTGAGCGACGACCCGTCTGCGCTGGCCGTCGCCCGTGCCATCCTCACGCTGGCCCAGTCGCTGGGCAAGCACACGGTCGCCGAGGGCATCGAAACCCAGGCCCAGGCGGACACCCTGCGCCAGCTCGGCTGCGACGAGTTCCAGGGCTTCCTGTTCAGCAAGGCCGTGCCGGCCGCCGAGTTCGCAGCGCTGTGCCGCTTCTCGGCTCAGCAGCCGGTGGTGGTGTCCGCCTGACCAGGTGGAACGCCTGCTTCGGCGCAGGCGCGGCAGACGCAGGCCAGCCCGCGCTGTGCCGCTGGCACACGCGCCAGCAGCTCGGCCGGTATGCGCACCGAGGTACACCAGCACGGGCTGTCGAACGAGCCGGACACCGCCGGCGCACAGCCGTTCGGGCCGCCGCACAGCGGGCAGCCCGTGGCGGGCAGCGGGGCGGCGAGCCGTTCGATCACGGGATCAGGCCTCGACGACCGGGATCTTGCCGATCCTGGCTTGCCAGAGCTTCGGGCCGGTGATGTGGGCGCTGGTGCCGCCAGCGTCCACCGCCACCGTCACCGGCATGTCCACCACGTCGAACTCGTAGATCGCCTCCATGCCCAGGTCCGCGAAGCCGACCACCTTGGCCGCCTTGATCGCCTTGGAGACGAGGTAGGCCGATCCCCCGACCGCCATCAGGTAGGCCGACTGGTTGTCCTTGATCGCCTGGATCGCCACCGGGCCACGCTCGGCCTTGCCTATCATCGCGATCAGGCCGGTCTGCTCCAGCATCATGCGGGTGTAGCCGTCCATGCGGGTGGCGGTGGTCGGGCCGGCCGGGCCCACCACTTCGTCCCGCACCGGATCGACCGGGCCGACGTAATAGATGACGCGGTTGGTGAAATCCACCGGCAGCGGTTCGCCCTTGACCAGCATGTCCTGGATGCGCTTGTGGGCGGCGTCACGGCCGGTGAGCATCTTGCCGTTGAGCAGCAGCGTGTCGCCCGGCTTCCAGCCCGCGACCTCGGCCTTGGTCAGCGCATTCAGATCGACGCGCTTGCTCTTGTTGTAGTCGGGCGCCCAGTGGACGTCGGGCCACAGGTCCAGGCTCGGCGGATCCAGGTAGACCGGGCCGGCGCCGTCCAGCACGAAGTGCGCGTGGCGCGTGGCGGCGCAGTTCGGGATCATCGCGATCGGCTTGGAGGCGGCGTGCGTCGGGAAAGTCTTGATCTTCACGTCCAGCACGGTGGTCAGGCCGCCCAGCCCCTGCGCGCCGATGCCCAGCGCGTTGACCTTCTCGTACAGCTCGATGCGCAGCTCTTCGAGCTTGTTCTGCGGGCCGCGGTCCAGGAGTTCATACATGTCGATGTCTTCCATCAACACTTCCTTGGCCATCATCACGGCCTTCTCCGCCGTGCCGCCGACGCCGATGCCCAGCATGCCCGGTGGACACCAGCCTGCGCCCATCGTCGGCACGGTCTTGAGCACCCAGTCCACGATGCTGTCGTTCGGGTTGAGCATGTACATCTTGGACTTGTTCTCGCTGCCACCGCCCTTGGCTGCCACGATCACGTCCACGGTGTTGCCGGGCACGACCTCCATGTGGACCACGGCCGGCGTGTTGTCGCGGGTGTTCTTGCGGGCAAAGATCGGGTCATCGACCACCGAGGCGCGCAGCAAGTTGTCCGGGTGCAGGTAGCCCTGGCGCACGCCCTGGTTCACGGCGTCGGCGATCGACCCGGTGAAGCCTTCCCACTTCACGTCCATGCCGATCTTCAGGAACACGTTGACGATGCCGGTGTCCTGGCAGATCGGGCGCTTGCCTTCGGCGCACATGCGCGAGTTGGTGAGGATCTGGGCGATCGCGTCCTTGGCGGCGGCCGACTCTTCGCGCTCGTAGGCGCGGGCGAGGTGGGCGATGTAGTCGGCCGGGTGGTAGTAGCTGACGTATTGCAGCGCGGCGGCGACGCTTTCAACCAGATCGGCTTGGCGGATGGTGGTCATGACGGGTCTCT
>JBEANV010000088.1:0-13992 GCA_041165285.1 Pseudomonadota bacterium
CCGCCACCGCGCCTGCCGCGGCCCCGGCGGCCCCGCCGCCCAAGGTCTACTCGGTCGGCACCGATGCGGCCTACGCACCGTTCGAATCGCAGAACGAGAAGGGCGAGATCGTCGGCTTCGACATCGACGTGGTCTCCGCCGTGGCGAAGAAGGCCGGCATCGAGGTCAAGTTCGTCAACACCCCGTGGGAAGGCATCTTCAACAACCTCGCCCAGGGCGACCGCGACCTGCTCGTCTCGGCGATCACCATCACCGACGAGCGCAAGCAGACGATGGACTTCTCGGCACCCTACTTCGACGCGCAGCAGCTCATCGCGGTCAAGGACAACTCCAAGGTCGCCAAGTTCGACGACCTGAAGAAGCTCAAGGTCGGCGTGCAGACCGGCACCACCGGTGACGAGGTCGTCACCAAGCTGCTGGGCAAGACCAGCACCTCGGTCAAGCGCTTCGAGTCCACCCCGCTGGCGCTCAAGGAACTCGAATCCAGCGGCGTCGACGCCGTGGTGGCCGACAACGGCGTGGTGATCCACTACGTGGCCAACAACCCCGGCGCGAAGTTCAAGACCGTGGCCGACGCGAGCTTCGTGCCCGAGCAGTACGGCATCGCCGTCAAGAAGGGCAACGCCGAGCTGCTGGAGAAGATCAACAAGGGCCTGGCCGACATCAAGGCCGACGGCACCTACGACAAGATCTACGCCCAGTACTTTGGCGCTGCCCCGGCAGCGGCTGTCGTCAAGTAAGCTGGGGCGCACCCCAGACCTGCCGCCAGAGTTCGAACGCGGCGGCGGGCATGGGCCGGGCGTACAACCAGCCCTGGCCCTGGTCGCAGCCCAGCGCCTCCAGCAGGGCGCGCTGGCCTTCGGTCTCCACCCCCTCGGCGACCACCTTCAGCCCCAGGCCATGGGCCAGCGCGATGATGGTGCCGGCAATGCTCAGGTCACGCCCGTCACGCTCGATGCTGCTGACGAAGCTGCGGTCGATCTTGAGCACATCCACCGGCAGGCGCTTGAGGTAGGACAGGCTCGAATAGCCGGTCCCGAAATCGTCGATCGACAACGTCACACCGGCGCGGCGCAGCTCGCCAAGCAAGACGTCCGGCTCGCCGCCGGCATCCATCAGGGTGGACTCGGTGATTTCCAGCTCCAGCACGTTGGGCGGCAAGCCGTGTTCGGATCGGAGCCGGCGCAGCAGCGCCGGCAGGGCCGGATCGCCGAAATGCCGCGCACCCAGATTCACCGCCACGGGCAGCCAGCCACCGCCCTGGGCATGCCAGTGCGCGATCTGCGCCGCCACCTCGCGCAGCATCCACTCGCCGATGACGATGATCAGGTCGCTCTGCTCGGCCACCGGAATGAACCGCACCGGCTGGATCCAGCCCTGGTCGGGGTGTTTCCAGCGCACCAGCGCCTCGGCGCCAATCACCTCACGGTTCTGGAGATCGAGCTTGGGCTGGTACCAGGCCCGCAGTTCGCCGGACGCCACCCCGCGCCGCAGCGCGGACACCAGGATCAGCCGCTCCAGCGACGTCTGGTTCATCTGCGGGTCGTAAAAGCGCCAGGTGTTGCGGCCGTCTTCCTTGGCGCCATTGAGCGCACTTTCGGCGTTGCGCAGCAGCACGTCGCTGGCCTCGCCATCGCCCGGAAACAGGCTGATGCCTGCCGACACGGTGAGCGTCAACTCGTGCCCCTGGACCGACAGCGGTGCCGACAGCACCCCGAGCACCTCCCGCACCACGGCGACGCAGCGGTCGCGGCCGCTGCGCTCCAGCACCACGACAAACTCGTCGCCACCCAGCCGCCCGACAAACCACCCCTGGTGGATCAGCGGCCGCATCCGGGCCGCCATCTCGATGAGGACCGCATCTCCCGCCGCGTGGCCCATCGAATCGTTGATCGACTTGAAGCCATCCAGTCCGATGACGACCACACCCGCCTGGACGTCGGGACTCTGCAGCGACGGACGGACCGCAATGACCTGTTGCAGCCGGGTGCCGATGGCCTGCCGGTTGGGCAGATCGGTCAGCGCGTCGTGGTTGCGAAGATAGTCCGTGCGCTCCTCGGCCTGGCGCAAGCGCGACAGATCCGCACCGATGCCAACGTAGTGCGTGATCTCGCCTTCCGCGTTGCGCAGCACCGTGATGGTCTGCAGCAGGGGGTAGATACGTCCGTCCTTGGCCCGGTTCCAGAATTCGCCCTGGAAGGTGTCCGCCTCGCGCAGCGCAGCCCACATGCGCGCATAGAACACGGGGTTCAGGCGCCCCGCATCCAGCAGCGCGGGATTGCGCCCCAGCACCTCGCGCGCCTCGTAGCCGCTGGTGCGCGTGAATGCCGCGTTGGTGGCCACGATCCGGTTGTGCGGATCAGTGACGACGACGGACTCGCTGGCCGACGCAAAGATGCGCGCCGACAAGCGCAGGCGCTCTTCCTCGCGCTTGCGCTCGCTGATATCGCGCACGATGCCGTTCACCTCGACCGTGCGACCCGCGGCGTCGCGGACCATCTCGGCTGTCAGCTGCAGCCAGCGTTCGGACGCGCCCCCGTCCAGCCGAACCTCGATGTCCAGCGTGCCGCTGCCGAGCGCGGCCGTCCAGTGCCGGCGCAGGCGGGCCTTGTCGCGCGGCGCCATCAGCGCGATCGCGCCCTCGAAGTGCAGCACGGTGCCCGCCGGGACACCGAACATCTCGCACGCACGCTCGCAGGGCAGCATGCGGTCGGCGGCGACATCCGCCCACCAGCTGCCCAGACCGGCCGCCCGTTGCGCGCTGCGCAGACGCGCTTCGCTGCGGCGCAGCAGCTCGGCCGCCGTGCGGCGTTCGAACCAGCGTGACAACTCCCGCGCCAAGGCATTCAACAGACCGGAATCGGGCAGATGGACACAGGGCAGACCCGTGCCGGGATCGGTGCAGGCCAGGTCAATGCGGCCGATGGACGCACCGTCCAGCCGGATCTCCTGCGACAGATGCCATCCGGTGGCCGGCGCTGCGTCACCCCCCTGCTCACCGCCCAGCGTCACTCCAGCCTGCACCATCTCCGGCCGCTCGAAGGCCATCGGCAGACAGACGGCCACCACCTGGGCCGCCTGGGCGCAGCTCAGCGCAAAGTCGCCCAGCGACGCACTCACCTCGAACAGGCAGCGGGTCTCGCGCAAGCGGGCGTCGAGCTGTCGGGAACGTTCTTCCAGCGCCGCGGCCAGGACTTCGCGGTCACCTGCGCGGTCCGATCCGGTGGTGGGGGGCCCTGCTGGCATGGACGCGTCATCTCCTGGATTTCGACCTGCACATTCTGCAGTGGCCAACGGCGTTTTCCGAGATCGGCCTCAGGGCTGGCCCCGATGCCCCGCGTAAACTTCACACGGCACGATGCAGGGCTCACCTGAATTCGACACACCGTCAACGAGATCGACACACCACATGATGGATTTGCGCTGGGACATTCTGGCCGGCTACGGGCCGCTCTTCGCCGAAGGCGTCATCACCACCATCGAGCTGACGCTGGTCGCCATCGTGGCCGGCATGGTGCTGGGTGTCGGCTTCGGGCTGATCAGCAGCTCGGTCAACGCGCCGCCGCCGCGCTCGCTGCTCTGGGTCTGGGCGATGAAGACCTTGCGGGCCATCACCACCGCCTACATCACCTTCTTCCGCGGCACCCCGCTGTTCGTGCAGATCCTGCTGGTCCACTTCGCCCTGATGCCGGCGCTGATCCATCCGGACAGCGGCCTGCTGCTGTCGGGTGATGCGGCACGCGCCTTCCGCCAGGAACATGGCGCCTTCTTCTCGGGCTGTCTGGCGCTGAGCCTCAACGCCGGGGCCTACATCTCCGAGATCTTCCGCGCCGGTATCCAGAGCATCCACCTCGGCCAGACCCAGGCCGGCTACTCGCTGGGCCTCACCCACGCGCAGAGCATGCGCTTTGTCATCCTGCCGCAGGCGTTCCGGCGCATGGTGCCCGCGCTGGTCAACGAGGGCATCACGCTGATCAAGGATTCGTCGCTGGTCTCGGCCATCGGTCTGGCCGAACTGGCGCTGGCAGCACGCACGGTGGCCGGGGCGTACTCGCGCTACTGGGAGCCTTACCTGGCGATCTCGGCGATCTACCTGGTGCTGACGCTGGTGCTCTCCACGCTGGCCAAGCGGCTCGAAGCGCCCGCCCACCTGCGCGGGCGCTGAGGGAGCGGGCGGTGGCCGATCAATCCAGCTTGAGCTTCTGGACCTCGACCACCTTCTTGTAGACCTCGAATTCGGCCTTGATCTGGGCGGAAAACTGCTCCGGCGTGTTGGCCACGATCACCGAACCGGTGTCCTCGATGCGCTTGCGCACAACCGGATCCTCCAGCGTCTTGCGCACGGCCTGGCCCAGCTTGTCCACGACATCGCGCGGCGTGCCCTTCGGCGCGACGAAGCCATAGAACGCCATCCGGTTCACCGCATCCAGCCCCACCTCCTTGAAGGTTGGCACATCCGGCAAGACGGCCAGCCGCTGCGGCGCCGCCACGACGATCGGGATCAGCCGGCCGTCCTTGATGAACGGCAGCGCCGAGGGCATGTTGTCGAAGATCACCGGCACCTGTCCGGCCACCGTGTCGTTGAGCGCCGGACCGGCGCCACGGTAGGGAATGTGGGTGATGAACACCCCGGCCAGGCTCTTGTACAGCTCCATCTGCAGGTGGCCGATGCCGCCGGTGCCTGAAGTCGCGTAGCTGTAGCGACCGGGACTCTTCTTGAGCACGTCGAGGAAGGTCTTGTAGTCGCGCGCCGGGAAGCTCGGATGCACGGCGATAACGTTCGGCGTCGCGGCGATGTTGGTGACCGGCACGAAATCGGTCAGCGGGTTGTAGGGGGTCTTGGGATTGATGGCCGGGTTCGCGGCGACGGTGGACACCGTGGCCATGCCCAGCGTGTAGCCGTCCGGCGCGGCCTTGACCAGCTCGTTGGCGCCGATGATGCCGCCACCGCCGGCCTTGTTCTCGACGATCAGCGTCTGGCCGAGTGCCGGGCCGATCTTCTCGCCCATGATGCGGGCAATGATGTCCGTGGTCCCGCCCGGAGCAAAGGGCACGATCAGCTTGACCGGCTTGTTCGGAAAGCCCTGCGCCTGCACAACAAGCGGGGCGGCAAGCATGGCCACCGCAGCGGTGGCGAGGATCTGGCGTCTTTTCATCATCCGGAGTGCTCCTGGAAAGGTTCGATGGCGTGCTCGGCGTCGATTCTGATGCCAGCGCGCGCAGGTGCGTTGTGGTTGCTGCGTAGGGGAAAACCAGACACCTGCCGCTAGGCTCGCCCCATGCTGTCCATTGCTCTGCTGCTGCTCCCCGATTTCCTGCTGATCGTCGCGGGCTTTGTCCTGTGCCGCTGGACGGCGCTGGACCGACCGGTCTGGGCAGGCGTGGAGCGGCTCGTGTACTGGCTGCTCTTCCCGGTGCTGCTGTTCACCTCGATCGTGCGGAGCCCGCTGGACCCGGCCGCAACACTGGGCCTGGCGGCTGGCGGCTTGCTGACGGTCGGCACCGGCATGGCACTGGCGACGCTGCTGCGCTCGGTGCCGAAGATCGATACCCACCTGCAGGCCTCCGGCGCGCAGGTGGCCTTCCGCTTCAACTCGTATGTGGCCCTGGCGCTGGCAGAGCGGCTGGGTGGATCGGCATCGGTGGCGTGGGTGGCGCTGCTGATCGCGCTGTGCGTGCCGCTGTGCAATGTGGGCGCGGTGTGGAGCCTGGCGCGCCACGGCGGCCACAGCACCAGCCGCGAATTGCTGCGCAATCCGCTGATCCTGGCAACGGTCGCCGGACTGGTGGGCAATCTGGCAGGGCTGAAGCTGCCGCAGGTGCTCGACATCACCTTCGGCCGGATCGGCGGCGCGGCCTTGCCCCTCGGGCTGATGGCGGTGGGTGCGGGTCTGGAATTTGGCGGGTTGCGCAAGGCGCCGGGGCTGGCGGCGACACTGCTCGGTATCCGCCATGCGGTGCTGCCGTGCGTCGGGCTGGGCTTGGGTGTGCTGCTGGCCTTGCCGATGGGGCAGGCGCAGGTGCTGGTGGCGTTTGCGGCGATGCCCACCGCGTCGAGCTGTTACGTGCTGGCGGCGCGCATGGGCGGCGACGGGGTCTACGTCGCCGGACTGGTGACGGCCTCGACGCTGCTGGGCATGGTCAGCGTGCCGGTGGCGCTGACCGCGCTCTCACGGCTGCACGGCGGCTGATTCCGCGCTGGGCCGCTGCGCCAGCGCCCAGTCGAGGTGCTCGGCCAGCAGCGCGCTGGCACCGGGTCGCTGCGCCGCCAGCGCCTCGGCAATCGCCGGATCCCCCGTCTCGCGCCACGCATTGCCGAGCGCCACCGCCACGTTGCGCTGCCAGCGGGCATGGCCGATGCGGCGGATCGGACTGCCCTCGGTGCGCTGCAGGAAGGTCGCCTCGTCCCACGCCCACAGCGCCAGCAGCGTCGGGGCGCGCAGTGGCCCGCGGGCGTCGAAATCGGGCAGCTCGCTGCGCACGGCGTACTTGTTCCACGGGCACACGCGCTGGCAGTCGTCGCAGCCGTAGACCCGGTTGCCGATCGCGGCGCGGAACTCGACCGGGATCGGCCCGTCGTGCTCGATCGTCAGGTAGCTGATGCAGCGCCGTGCGTCCACCCGGTAGGGCGCGACGATGGCGGCCGTCGGGCAGGCGTCGATGCACGCCGAGCAGCTCCCGCAATGGGCCTCGGCGGGCGGGCTGAGCGGCAACGGCAGGTCGATGAACAGCTCGCCGAGGAAAAACATCGATCCGGCCGAGCGGTCGAGCAGCAGCGTGTGCTTGCCGCGCCAGCCCAGGCCGCTGCGGCCCGCCAGTTCGACCTCCAGCACCGGCGCCGAATCGCAGAAGACGCGGTGGCCGAAGGGGCCGATCTCGGCGGCGATGCGCTCGGCCAGCCGCTGCAGGCGTCCGCGCAGCACCTTGTGGTAGTCGCGGCCCCGGGCATAGACCGACACCACTGCCTCGCCAGGTTGCACGGCACGCGCTGCTTCCTGTTCCCGCCAGTCGGGCGGGGTGTCGCGCGGCAGGTAGTCCATGCGCACGGTGATCACCCGCACCGTGCCGGGCACCAGCTCCGCCGGCCGGGCGCGCTTGAGCCCGTGGGCGGCCATGTAGCCCATGCTGCCGTGGAAACCAGCCGACAGCCACGCCACAAGACCCGGCTCGGCTGTTGCCAGATGTACATCGGCCACGCCGATCTGTGAGAATCCCAGCTCGACAGCCCATGTCCGTACCAGCCCGGCGAGCCGTTCAGGATCGGGTGCCACCGGCACGGGAACGGGCGAACCCGACGCATTACTGAGGTCGTTCATCCGGTGATTCTAGAAACCCGCCAGCAGCACTGGCCCGACGAAGCCGCCTGCGAGGCCACCGCCCGTGCGCTGGCCCTTCGGCCGGCCGTGCGCCACGCCTGCATCGAGCTGCACGGCCCCCTTGGCGCCGGCAAGACCACCTTCGCCCGCCACCTGCTGCGCGCGCTCGGCGTGACCGGTCGCATCAAGAGCCCGAGCTACGCGATCGTTGAGCCTCATGAGGTACCCGCCACGGCCGAAGCGGACAAACTGGACATCTGGCACTTCGATTTCTACCGATTCGGTGATCCCCGGGAGTGGGAGGATGCCGGTTTTCGCGACCTGTTCGCCAGCCCCGGCCTGAAATTGGTCGAGTGGCCCGAAAAGGCCAGCGGGCTGCTGCCGGTGCCTGACCTCTCGCTGTCGCTGCGGCCTGAAGCCGACGACGGCCGGCAGGCGCGGTGGCAGGCCTGCACGCCGCTGGGCGCGGCGCTGTTGAACGAGGCCCTGCCATGAAACAACTCCTTCCCGCCTCCGACACCCTGGACACGGTCAGCCGCCGGGGATGGTTCCGCCAGGCCGGTGCGCTGGTGCTCGTGCTGGGTGCCGATGATCTGGTGCATGGCGCCACGCTGGTGGCGGTGCGGGTCTGGCCGGCGGCGGATTACACGCGGGTGACGCTCGAATCCGACACGGCGCTGGAGGCGCGCCACTTCGTCACCGACGGCCCGGCGCGGCTGGTGATCGACATCGACGGCCTCGAACTCAGCCCGCAATTGCGCGAACTGGTCGCCAAGATCGGCGCCAACGACCCGCACATCGCCGGCGTGCGCCTCGGCCAGAGCCAGCCGCGCCAGGTGCGCATGGTGTTCGATCTCAAGCGCGCCAGTACCCCGCAGGTCTTCACGCTCACGCCGATCGCGCCCTACCGCTACCGGCTGGTGTTCGACCTTTATCCCGCGCAGGCACCCGATCCGCTGCTGGCCCTGGTGAAAGAGCGCGAAGCGGCGCCCACGCCTCTGCCAGCGCCCGCCAGCACCACGTCCGAAGCCTCGGCACGCGCGGCGTCGGACGTGGACGATGCACTCGGCGAGTTCATCGGCCGTGTCGACCGCCCGAACCGCACCCCGCTGCCGCTGCCACCCGCGCCGCCCGCTGTGGCGCTCAAGCCTGAGAGTGGTGGTCCGGCCTCTGCGCCTGCCCCTGCGGCCACGGTCGCACCACCGCCGCGGATCGCTGCGGCACCAGCCGCCGCCGAAGGATCGCCCGCGGTTCCGCCCGGCCGCGGCGGCATCAACCGCCTCGTGATCGTCGCCATCGACCCCGGCCACGGCGGCGAAGACCCCGGCGCGATCGGCCCGACCGGGCTGCGCGAGAAGGACGTCGTGCTGCAGATCGCCAAGCAGCTGCAGGAACGCATCAACGCCCGCCCCGGCATGCGCGCCATGCTGACCCGCGACGCCGATTTCTTCGTGCCGCTGCACGAACGCGTCAACAAGGCCCGCCGGGTGCAGGCCGACCTGTTCCTGTCGATCCACGCCGACGCCTTCATCACGCCGGAGGCACGCGGTGCCTCGGTCTTTGCGCTGTCGGACTCAGGCGCAACCAGCACGGCCGCCCGCTGGATGGCCAAGCGCGAAAACGCCGCGGACGCCATCGGTGGCATCAACGTCGCCACCAAGGACACCCACGTGCTGCGCGCCCTGCTCGACATGAGCACCACCGCGCAGATCAAGGACAGCCTGCGCGTGGGCCGCGAGGTACTCGGCAACATCGGACAGGTCGGCAAGCTGCACAAGGGGCAGGTCGAGCAGGCCGGCTTCGCGGTGCTCAAGGCGCCCGACATTCCCTCGATCCTGGTCGAGACCGCCTTCATCTCCAACCCCCAGGAAGAGGCCAAGCTGCGCGACGAGGACTACCAGGCGCAACTCGTCAAGGCCGTCTACACCGGCATCGTGCGCTACTTCTCCCGCAACCCGCCTCTGGCCCGCGAGCGTCTGCTGTGAAACTGAATCCTGTCCTGAAGGCGTTGCTGCTGAGTGCCGCAGTGACCACGGTGGCCGCCGCACAGCCGTCCGGCACGGCGCTGTCCGGCAACACCCTGCCTGCCTCCGCACCATGCCCTCCAGGGCTCCCCGAGGGTACGCGCTGCCTGAATGGCAGCGATTACCTCGGCGCCTACTACTGGATCGCCTTGCCGAAGAACTGGGCGCCGGAGACCGGCGTGCTGGTGATGCATGTACACGGAGGCCCCGCGCTGGGCGAGCCGACACTGGCCCGCAGCACCGCCGACCTGCAGCGCTGGAGCGTGATGGTGCGCGCCGGCCATGCCTGGGCCGGGTCGAGCTTCCGGCAGGGCGGCGTCGAGGTACTGGCCGCGGCCGAGGACACCGAGCGGCTGCGCCAGCTCACCCTGGCCGCCATCGGCCAGCCGCGCCGCACGGTGCTGCACGGGCAAAGCTGGGGCGCCGGTGTCGCCGCCCGCATGGCCGAACGCTACGTCACCCCGGACATCGACCCGCGCCGCACCAGCCCCGGCCCGCTGCCCTACGACGCCGTGCTGCTGACCAGCGGCGTGCTGGCGGGCGGCACGCGCTCCTACGACGTGCGGATCGACCTGCGCGTGCTCTACCAGGCGCTGTGCAACAACCACCCCAAGCCCGACGAGCCCGCCTATCCCCTGGGGATGGGACTGCCGCTGGAATCGAAGCTGACCCGGGTCGAACTGGCCGAGCGGGTCGATGCCTGCCTGGGCCTGCAGCGCAAACCCGCCGAGCGCAGCGCCGCCCAGCAGCAGCGCCTGGGCACGCTCACCCGTGCGCTGAAGCTGCCGGAGCACGAGATCCTGCCGCACCTGAACTGGGCGACCTGGCATTTCCAGGACATCTCGATACGCAAGCTGAAGGGCCGCAATCCCTTCGGCAACGAGGGCGTGCAGTACAGCGGCTCGCCCGACGACGCCGCGCTGAACCGCGACGTGCAACGCTTGCGGGCCGACACCGCCGCGCTGGCCGAACTCGGCCGCGACACCGACCCGTCCGGCCGCCTGCTGCTGCCCACGCTCACGCTGCACGGCACCGACGACATGACCGCCTTCGTCGAACTGGAATCCCATTTCCGCGACAACGTGGCCGAGGCGGGCGCTGCGGACAAGCTGGTGCAGGTCTACACCGCCGACCGCGAGCACAGCTACTCCAGCGATGCGCAGTACGTGAGCGCCATCGGCGCCGTGCTGGACTGGGTGGACAAGGGGATCAAGCCGGACGCCGCGTCACTCGCCCAACGCTGCAAGGCGCTGCCCGCACAGTGGCAGCCAGCCAGCGGCTGCCGCATCCGGGTCGATTACCAGCCGGCTTCCCTCGACAGCCGTGTGCCGCCGCGGCGCCGCGCCGAGACCGCGACACCGGGCGTCAAACGGCCCTGACGTTCGCCTTTGCTTCGTTGCGACGCGCTTTCCAGGCGCCGAACAGGACCAGCACCCCGGGGATCGCGATCATCGACCAGATGATCTTGTCCAGGTGCTGCTGCACCCACGGCACGTTGCCGAAGAAATAGCCCACGGTGACGATGCCACCCACCCACAGCGCGCCGCCGGTCACGTCGTAGAGCGTGAACTTGCTGCGCGTCATCTGCGCGACGCCGGCCACGAACGGTGCGAAGGTGCGGACGAAAGGCATGAAGCGGGCGGCGATGATCGTCTTGCCGCCGTGGCGCTCGTAGAAGGCGTGGGCCTGGTCGAAGGCGCGCTTGTTGAACCAGCGGCTGTCTTCCCACTGGAAAACCTTGGGGCCGATGTGGCGACCGATGGTGTAGTTGCTTTGATTGCCCAGCACGGCCGCGGCAAACAGCAGGCCGACCGAGAGCGTGTAGTCCATCAGGCCCACGCCGCACATGGCGCCCACCACGAACAGCAGCGAGTCCCCCGGCAGGAAGGGCATCACGACCACGCCGGTCTCGACGAAGATGATGAGGAACAGCAGCGCGTAGACCCAGGCACCGTAGCTGGTCACGAAGGTGGCCAGGTGCTTGTCCACGTGGAGGATGAAATCGATCAGGAAGGGCAGGAGGTCCATGGCGCGCGAGATTACCACCGGCCTCCGGACGGAATTGCGCACTTCCACACGCCAGCCCGGTGCAGCCGGCCCGCGGACATGACAAGCGCCCATCCGCTAGGCACACTCTGTACCGTTCATTTCGGGGATTGACAGCAAAATCCCCGCCAATATCGCTCTTCCCATTCCCTGAATCCATGCAACGCAGACGCTTCGTTCTGGCGAGTGCCGCCGCCATGCTGGCGCGCCCCGCCGGAGCGGCCACGGCCGCGTCCGATCTCGTGTTCGGCCAGTCCGCTCCACTGACCGGCCCGCTGTCGCCCCCGGTGCTGGCCTTCAATGCTGGCGCGCAGCTCGCCTTCGACACCCTCAACGCACGCGGTGGCGTCGCCGGTCGGCGCCTGCGCTGGATCACCGCCGACGACCGGGGAGACCCGTCGCTGGCGCAAGCCATCTGCGACAAGCTCATCACCGAACAGCACGCCACCGCCCTCTTCGGCTGCGCCGGCAGCCTGAGCATGGCCGCCATCGAGCCGCTGCTGCGCCGCCACGGTGTGCCGGCGCTGGGCGGACTCTGGGTGGCCGACTCGGTGCGGGCGCAGTGCAAGGGCATCGCCTATTTCGTGCGCGCCAGTCTCAGCCAGGAAGCGTCGGCGCTGGCGCTGCATCTGGCCACGGTCGGCCTGCAGCGCATCGGCGTGGTCCATCTGGCCACCCCGTTCGGGCAGGAGGGCCTGAACACCATCGCCGACGCGCTGACCGTACAGGGGTTGACCCTGGCGGGCACCGCCGCCGTCACGCCCGACGGCGCCACCGCGCAGGAAGCCGCCCGCAAGCTGCTGGCGCTCGCCCCGCAGGCCATCGTGCTGTTCGTCAACGGCTCGCAAGCCGCCACCGTGATGGCCACCGCCGCCGACCTGCGCCGCCACCCGGCGTTCTACGGCCTGTCGATCGTCTCGGACGAGGACGCCATCCGCCGCATCGGCGCCCAGGCGCGTGGACTGGCGGTCTCGCAGGTCGTGCCCTACCCCTGGAGCGAGAGCGACCGCCAGCTCTCCGAGTTCCGCGCACTCGCCATGGCTGCCCAGGTCCCCGTCGGCTACGCCAGCCTGGAAGGCTGGCTCAACGCGCAGGTGCTCATCGAAGCCCTGCGGCGCTGCAACGGCGACCCCAGCCGCGCCCGCCTGCACGCCACGCTCAAGGTGCTGCAGTGGTACATCGCCGGCATGACCGTGAACTTCAGCCGGCAGGAACTCAGCGGCTCGCGCTTCGTCGAGCTGGTGCAGCTCACCGAGTCGGGCCGGTACCTGCACTGAGGCTTTCGCCTTTGCCGACCTGCGCCCGGACCGGGTTCCTACAATCGGCCCCATGCCGATCCTCCCCGCCCCCCGCCGCCCCATCCGCGAACTGCCCGACGCGCTGATCAGCCAGATCGCCGCCGGCGAGGTGGTCGAGCGTCCCGCCTCGGTGGTGCGCGAGTTGCTGGACAACGCGCTGGATGCTGGCGCGGCGCAGATCACCGTGCGGCTGGCCGGCGGTGGCGTGCGGGCCATCGTGGTCGAGGACGACGGCGCGGGCATCCCCGCCGACGAGCTGCCGCTGGCCCTGCGCCGCCACGCCACCAGCAAGATCGACTCGCTGGCCGAGCTGGAGCAGGTCGGCACCATGGGTTTCCGCGGCGAGGCGCTGGCCGCGATCGGCTCGGTGGCCGAGCTGTCCATCACCAGCCGCACCGCCGACGATCCCCACGCCCGGCGCATCGACGCCCGCACCGGTGAGCTGGCCCCGGCCGCCCGCGCCACGGGCACCACCGTCGAGGTGCGTGAACTGTTCTTTTCAACGCCCGCACGGCGCAAGTTCCTCAAGACCGACGCGACCGAGCTGGGCCACTGCCTCGAAGCCGTGCGCCGGCATGCGCTGGTGCGTCCGGAGGTCGGTTTTGCGGTGTGGCACGAGGGCCGGCTGGTCGAGCAGCTCCGCCCCGCCTCGGCCGAGCAGCGCCTGAGCGACGTGCTGGGCAAGGACTTCATCGCCGCGAGCCGGCCGGTCGAGGTACACGTCGGTCCGCTGGTGATCCGGGGCCGGGTCGGCCTGCCCGAAGCGGCACGGGCGCGGGCGGATCTGCAGTACGCCTACGTCAACGGCCGCCATGTGCGCGACCGGCTGATCGGGCATGGCGTGCGCTCGGCCTACGAGGACGTGCTGCATGGTTCGCGGCAACCGAGCTACGTGCTGCGCATCGACATCGCGCCGGACCGGGTCGACGTGAACGTGCATCCCACGAAGATCGAAGTACGGTTCCGTGATTCGCGGGAAGTGCATCAGGCGGTGCGGCGGGCGGTGGAGCAAGCACTGGCCTTGTCGCGCACGGCGGATGCGCCTGCCGATGTTCCCGCCGAAGCCATGGGGCCAACCCCCATGCCCGCCTGGCGCCCGGCACCGCAGATCCAGGGCAGCCTCGTGCTCCAGCATGCCGCCGCGCTGCACGCCCGCGAGATGCCGCCGGACTGGCCCCGCAGCCCGAGCGCCGCGCCGGTGGTGGACACCGCGCCAGCGCCGGCCGAGGACTGGCCGCTCGGCCGTGCGCTGGCACAACTCGGTGGCCTCTACGTGCTGGCGGAGAACCGCCACGGACTGGTGATCGT
>JBEANV010000089.1:0-3329 GCA_041165285.1 Pseudomonadota bacterium
ATCCGCGACCGCCACGCCACCCAGGCCCGGCTGCACTACCTCGTCCACCACGACGCGCTGACCGGCCTGCCCAACCGGCTCGCCTTCCTCGCGCAGCTCGACCACCTCATGGTCGCCGCCCGCGCCTCGGACACCCAGCTCGCGCTGCTGTTCATCGACCTGGACCACTTCAAGCGCGTCAACGATTCGGCCGGCCACCTGCGCGGCGACGCGCTGCTCAAGACCATCGCGCTGCGCCTGTGCGAGCGCGTGCGCAGCACCGACCGCGTGGCCCGCTTCGGCGGCGACGAGTTCATGGTGCTGCTGCCGGGCGTGCGCGACACGGAGGCGGTGGAGCGGGTGGCGGGCAAGCTGCTGGAGGCCGTGAGCGCGCCGGTCACGGTCGAAGGCCAGTCGATCTCGGTGACCACCTCGCTCGGCATCGCGCTGTACCCGCAGGACGGCGACTCGCCCGACGTCCTCATCAAGCACGCCGACGCCGCCATGCACGTCGCCAAGGGCCGCGGGCGCGCCACCTTCGCCTTCTTCGCGCAGGAGGTCGCCACCTCGGCCTACGACAACCTGATGCTAGAAGGCGAACTGGGCCACGCGATCACGCACGACGAGTTCGCCCTGCTGTTCCAGCCACAGGTCCGGGCCGCCGACGGGCACCCGGTCGGCGTCGAGGCACTCATCCGCTGGCAGCACCCGCAGCGCGGCCTGCTCGCCCCCAACGAGTTCATCGCGCTGGCCGAGCAGCACCGGCTGATCGTGCCCATCGGCGCCTGGGTGCTGCGCGAAGCCGCCCGCCAGGCGCGCCTGTGGCACGACGCAGGCTGGCCGCTCACGGTGGCAGTCAACCTGTCGACGCTGCAGTTCCAGGCGCCGGACTTCGTTGCCTCGATCCAGACCCTGCTGGCCGAGACCGGCCTGCCCGCCGGCTGGCTGGAGCTGGAGCTGACCGAGCGCATGCTGATGGACGACGTGCCGCAGGTCTGCGCGCGGCTGCTGCAGCTGCGGGCGCTGGGCGTGAAGCTGTCGGTGGACGATTTCGGCACCGGCTACTCCTCGCTGAGCCACCTGAAGGAACTGCCGATCGACACCATGAAGATCGACCGCTCCTTCGTGCAGGAACTGCCGCACCAGCGTGAATCAGCCGCCATCGCCAGCGCCATCGTCCAGCTTGCCCGCGGGCTGGGGCTGGGTGTCGTCGCCGAAGGGGTGGAAACCGAGGCACAGCGCAGTTTCCTGGTCGAGCAGGGCTGCGACCAATTGCAGGGGCTGATCATCAGCGCCCCGTTGACACCGTCCCGCCTGCTGACCTGGCTGAACACGCACCTGCCCAGTCCCTGATCCGGTCATTCAGACCGATCAGGCATCCGGGCGCAGCCCAGCCGCCGCGAGCTGCAGCAGCCCCTCGAACACCAGCGTGTCGGTCAGCTCGAACGGCAGATCGGTCTCTGGCGCCAGCTTGACCGCCGCGCCTCCGCTCATCAGCAACACGGGCGGCTGCCCGCAACGCTGGACCAGGTGGCGGTGCATGCGCTCGATGGCACCCGCGATGCCATAGGTGCCACCACTCATCAGCGCGTCACTGGTGTTGGTGGGGAACTGGCAGACCTCGCCCGTCGGCACCTTCAGCCCGGCCGTGCCCGACTCCATCGCCTTGAGCATCAGTCCGAAGCCGGGCAGGATCAGCCCGCCCAGGAAGCGGCCATCGGCATCAAGCGCATCGACTGTGACCGCCGTACCCACCATCACCACCAGCGCCGGCCGCGGCGGCCCGGACGCCAGCACCCGCGCCCGCGCGCCGATCATCGCCACCCAGCGGTCGGAACCCAGCCGGGCCGGGTGTTCGTAGCCATTGGTTACCCCACAGGCTGCAGGCTGCGACACCACCCAGCGCGGCTCCAGATCCCACAGCTCCAGCTGCTCCTCGGCCCGCCGGCGCACGGCCAGGCCAGCCACCGCGCAGCCCAGCATGTGCGTGGGTGCAGGCAAGTGCGCCCACTCGTCGTCGGCCAGGCGATCGATGGTTTCGAGGAATGACGCGCCATGCGCCAGCAGTTCGGCCCCGGGCCGGGGAGCGGCATACAACCCCCATTTGAGACGGGTATTGCCGATGTCGATGACGAGGAAACTCATGCAGGCGCTATCGCTACGCTACGGAGGGGAAAATCAGCGACCTTCAGCGGGTCGCCAGCAGGGATTCGACACGCTGCATCAACTGCCGCGTCTCGACCAGCGGCCGCGAACGGCTCAATCGGGCCTGGACTTCGGGCAGCAAGGCCCGCAATTCTGCGCGAGACCGCACCCGCCGCACCCGGAGCATCGTCACCATGCCGGTGACGGGTGCAGTCGCCCGCAGTACCTGCAGCACCACACCACGCGCCTGCGCGAAACTGAAGTCCTGTGCCTCAAGCTGTGCCAGCTCGGTATTTCCCATCGGGCCACCCAGGCCGATGGTGTCACCCAGTGCATCAGGCTGCGTCAGGCCAAAATCGTGGCCCGGAGAACTGGCAAGAGGGGCGAACTCGCTGATCGCCTGCGCCATCGGGGGGCCGATGACGATCAGGCCGAGCGCAAAGAGTTCATCAATGTAACTGCGGGGCACACCGACCTGGCGCCCGAGCCTCACCACCTCGTCCAGCGAACGCTCGCCATCCACCAGCAGCAGCAGCACGCGGTGCCGCTTGGACAACCGACAGTCCTGCGATGCCAGTTCGGCATGGCCAGCAGCGGTCTTGCACGGAATCCCCAAGGTCGGCCCTCGCGATCGTGATGACGGACTCAACGGAATCGCTGATTCACCACCTGGGAATTGTGACTGTAAATCTTCACCTTGCGCTGCCCAGTTGCAACGCAGCCGTTTCAATTCAGTACAACCAGATTCGACGGGAATCTCAGGCTGCGTCCTTCTCCACATGCGCCTGCTTGTGGTAAAGGAACTCCAGCACCGCCTCGCGGGCGTGCAGGTAGTCGGCGTTGTGGGCCATCTCCAGCCGGGCACGGAACTGCTCGCTCACCGGCGGCAGCGGCACCGACAGCACCTCGCCGATCGTTGCCGCCGGTCCGTTGGTCAGCATCACGATGCGGTCGGACAGCAGCACGGCCTCGTCCACGTCGTGCGTCACCATCATCACGGTCGAACCGGTGGTGGCGACGATCTTCATCAGCTCGTCCTGCAGCTTGGCGCGGGTCAGTGCGTCGAGCGCACCGAACGGCTCGTCCATCAACAGCATCTTCGGCTCCATCGCCAGCGCCCGGGCGATGCCGACGCGCTGCTTCATGCCGCCGGAAATCTCGCCCGGCCGCTTGTCCTTGGCGTGCATCAGGCCGACCAGCTCCAG
>JBEANV010000090.1:0-4703 GCA_041165285.1 Pseudomonadota bacterium
CCTATGCGGCGGGTGTGCGCGAGATGATCTTCGTGACGGGCCGCCACAAGCGCCCGATCGAGGACCACTTCGACATGACCTTCGAGCTGGAAGTGGCGCTGGAAAACGCCAACAAGACCGAGCTGCTGGAGGTCGTGCGCAGCGTCAAGCCGAAGGACATGGAGTGCATCTATGTGCGCCAGGCGCAGGCGCTGGGCCTGGGGCACGCGGTGCTGTGCGGCCAGCGGCTGATCGGCAACGAGCCGTTCGCCGTGCTGCTGGCCGATGACCTGATGATGGGCGAGCCGCCGGTGCTGGCGCAGATGGTCGAGCAGTACAAGGAGTGGCGCGCCTCGATTCTGGCCGTGCAGGAAGTGCCGGCCGAGCACACCAGGCGCTACGGCATCGTCGCCGGCACGCTGGTCAACGACCGCGTGATGGACGTGAACAAGATCGTCGAGAAACCGTCGCCGGAGACCGCGCCGTCACGCTGGGGTGTGGCCGGTCGCTACATCCTGACGCCGGGCGTGTTCCACGAGATCGCCACGCAGCCACGCGGCGTGGGGGGCGAGATCCAGTTGACGGACGGCATCGCCGCGCTGCTGCGCCGCGAGAAGGTGTTCGCCTACCGCTACGAAGGCCGCCGCTACGATTGCGGCAGCAAGGAAGGGTTCCTGGAAGCCAACGTCGAACTGGCCCTGAAGCACCCGGAACTCGGCGAATCGTTCCGCCAGTACCTGAAGAGCCTGGAACTCTGAGTTCAGCGCCTGCGCAGCAGGTGGATGAACTCGTTGCCGGGCAGCGTCTCCTGCCCGAGCAGCACATGACCGGTCTGGCGCGCAAACGCCTGAAAGTCGCGCACCGACCCCGGATCGGTTGCCAGCACCCGCAGCACCTGCCCGCTCGCCAGCTCCGCCAGCGCCTTCTTGGCCTTCAGGATGGGCAGCGGGCAATTCAGGCCGCGGGTGTCGATATCCTTGTCGGCGGGGGGGGTCTGGGTGTCCATGCGGTCTCCGTGTGCGCCTTGATTCTATCGAGGCGTGCTGGCTGTGCGGGGATATGCCCGTCGTCAGGGCGGTCGGTCGTTCCTAGAATGCGGATCCCCTTTTGCCTCCCTGGAGATTCCCATGGCCGCTTGTCTTGACGAATCGCTGCGCCGCGACTTCGATAGCCTCACCCCCAGCCACGACTTCACCCGCCGCAGCTTCGTGCAGACTGCCATCGGCAGCGGGTTCGCCGCCGCAGTGCTGCCGGTCACGGCGCAGACCGTCATCTCCACACCGTCGGACGGTCTGCTGGTGGGCGAGGTGACCATCGAGGTGAACGGCTTCAAGATGCCGGCCTACCGCGCCGCGCCGGCCGGGCGCAGCAACCTGCCCGTGGTGCTGGTGATCAGCGAGATCTTTGGTGTCCACGAACACATCGCCGATGTCGCCAAGCGCTTTGCGCGGCTCGGGTACCTGGCCATTGCGCCGGAGCTGTTCGTGCGCCAGGGGGATGCCGGCAGCTACGGCGAGATGGCCAAGCTCATGAGCGAGGTCATCGGCAAGGTGCCGGACGCGCAGGTCACGGGCGATCTCGACGCCACTGTCGCCTGGGCGGCAAAAAACGGCGGCGACCCGGCACGGCTGGCGATCACCGGTTTCTGCTGGGGCGGACGCATCACCTGGCTCTACGCCGCGCACAACCCGGCAATCAAGGCGGGCGTGGCGTGGTACGGCCGCCTGGTCGGCAATGCGACGGCGCTGACACCGCGCCACCCGGTCGATCTGGCGGGGGAACTCAAGGGTCCGGTGCTCGGCCTGTACGGCGAGAAGGACGGCGGAATTCCGCTCGACACCGTCGAGAAGATGAAGGCGGCCTTGGCGGCCGGCAGTGCGGCGGGCAAGCGCTCCGAGTTCGTGGTCTATCCCGATGCGCCGCATGCCTTCCATGCCGACTACCGCCCCAGTTACCGGCAGGCTGCGGCGCAGGACGGCTGGACACGCTGCGTGGCGTGGTTCAAGGCGAACGGCGTGGCCTGAATCGCGACCGAAGTCCCCCCGATGTGACCGCGATCAAGCAGGGGGGCCGGGCTTGTCCTGCGTTTCAGGTGCCGCCAGTACACTGCCGCACCGTTTCCTGGATCTCCCGCTGCATGATTTCGCGCCGCCGTTGCCTTTCTTCTTCCGCTGCTGCGCTGCTGGCGCTGGCCTGTGGTGTCCACGCACAAAATCCGGCGTCCAGCCCGGCTGCCGCGCCGGTCGTGGCGGCGTCTGCTGCAACCGCTGCGCCGGCCGCGGCCACCCGCCCGCCGATCTTCGTGCTCAACTCGCTGGACGCGACCATCAGCGTCATCGACCCGGTCAGCCTGACCGAGCTGCGCCGCCTGCCCACCGGCAAGGAGCCGCACCACCTCTACCTGTCGCCGGACGAGAAGTCGCTGCTCGTGGCCAACGCGGTTGGCAACACGATCACGCTGGTCGATCCGCGCACCGGCCAGATCCAGCGCACGATGACCGACATCGTCGATCCGTACCAGTTGCGCTTCTCGCCCGACATGAAGTGGTTCGTCACCGCGGCCAACCGGCTCAACCACATCGACCTCTACCGCGTCGGCCGCCCAGCGGCAGGCGGCTTCGACCTGACGCTGGTCAAGCGCCTGCCCACCGGCAAGACCCCCAGCCACGTCATCATCGACACCAAGAGCACGGTGGTCTACGCCAGCGTGCAGGACGACGACCAGATCACGGCCATCGACCTGGCGACCCAGACCACGCGCTGGACCGTGCCGTCCGGCAAGATGCCGGCCGACGTGTTCCTGAGCGCCGACGACAAGACGCTGCTGGTGGGACTGACGGGCGACGCGGTGGTCGAGGCGTATGACGTGAGCGTCAACCCGCCAAAACTGATCAAGCGCATCCCGACCGGCTCCGGCGCCCACGCCTTCCGCGCCTGGGGCGACAAGCGGCATGTGCTGGTCAGCAACCGGGTGGCCAACACCATCAGCCGCATCGACGTCCAGACGCTGTCGGTGGTCGATACCTACCCCGCGCCGGCCGGCCCGGATTGCATGGACCTGTCGCCCGACCGCAAGTTCATCTATGTCGCGTCCCGCTGGGCGGGCAAGCTGACGGTGATCGACACGGAGCAGAGGAAGGTCGTCCGGCAGGTCAGTGTCGGCAAGTCGCCGCATGGCGTGTGGACGCTGGAGCATGCCGGGCGGCTGTGAGGACGTGATGAACCTTCGGCATGGGCTGACGTGCGCCGCGCTGGCGCTGGTGGCGATGAACACGGCGGCGGCCGTTTGCGACAAGCCGCTGTTCCTGACCGTCGACACCGGCCACATGGGCGTGGCGCCGCTGGTGGCCGAGGTGCTGGCACGCCAGCAGGTCAAGGCGACTTTCTTCCTCGCCAACGAGAAAACGCTGGATGACGGTCGCAGCCTCGATGCGCAGTGGGCGCCGTGGTGGAAGGCGCGGGCGGCGGAAGGGCACCTGTTCGGCTCGCACACCTTCGACCACGTCTACTGGCGTGCTGACCGGGCCGATGGCGGCTTCGATGTGCGTCCGACCTTCGGCGCGCAGGCCGATCGGACGCTGAAGATGGACGCCGCCGCCTACTGCGCCGAACTGCAGCGCCCGGCCACCCGCTTCACCGAGATGACCGGCCAGCGCGTGGCGCCCCTGTTCCGCGCGCCGGGCGGCAAGACTTCACCCGCGCTGCTGGCAGCGGCAGCGCACTGCGGTTGGGCGCATGTGCCGTGGAGTCCCGCGGGTTTTCTCGGTGACGAGCTGTCGAGCGACAAGTTTCCCAATGCCACCTTGTTGCAGAAGGCACTGCGCGACATCCGGCCCGGCGACATCCTGCTGGCGCACCTGGGTATCTGGTCGCGGCAAGATCCGTGGGCGCCGGCCGTGCTGGAGCCGCTGATCACCGGCCTGAAGCAGCGCGGCCACTGCTTCGCGACGCTGGCCGAGCACCCGGCCTACCGCGAGGCCCTGCGCGCGACGCCGGCTCGGCCATGATCGACACGCTCGTCGAGGGTTTCGGGCAGATCCAGCACTGGCTGTTCGAGACGGCGGTGCAGCCGGCGGTGTTCGCGCTGGGGGGGGCTTCGATCCTCGAAGACGCCTATGACGCCACGGGCTGGCTGCAGATCGGCCTGCTGCAGATCGCGGTGATGCTGGCGGTGATCGGGCCGCTGCAGCGCTGGCGGCCGGTCGAGCCGCTGACGGACCGGGCGGCGGTGCGCGTGGACGTGCTCTACACGCTGCTCCACCGGCTCGGGCTGTTCAGGGTGGCGATGTTCTTCGCGGTCGATCCGCTGTGGGACACGCTGTGGGGCTGGCTGGCGGTGCAGGGCGTCACGGGCTGGCAGCTCGACACGCTGATCGCGCCAGTCTGGCCGGGGGTGAGCGACACGGCCCTGGCGGCGTTCGCGGTCTACCTCGTGGTGTTCGACTTCGCCAACTACTGGATCCACCGCGGGCAACACCAGTTCGGCGGGTGGTGGGCGCTGCACGCCGTCCACCACAGCCAGCGCCAGATGACGATGTGGACCGACAACCGCAACCACCTGCTCGATTCGGTGGTCGTCGATCTGGTGCTGGTGCAGCTCGGCCATGTGATTGGTGTTGCGCCGGGGCAGTTTGTCGCGGTGGTGGCGATGTCGCAGCTTGTCGAGAGCCTGTCGCACGCCAATGCACGGCTCGGCTTCGGCTGGCTGGGCGAGCGGCTGCTGG
>JBEANV010000091.1:0-4727 GCA_041165285.1 Pseudomonadota bacterium
AGTGGTCGTTCGCGATGGCGGTGCTGCGGGAGCGGCCGGACACGCCGGCGCGGCGGCGGCTGCAGTTGCTGCTCGAACTCGCGAGCACGACGGGGCTGCGGCTGTCGGAGCTGGCGACGACCCGGATGAAGGGGTTGCGGCAGGAGCTGGTGGACGGGGAGTCCGCGTGGCTGCTGGACGTGATTGGCAAGGGCGGCAAGCTGCGCACGGTGATGGTGTTCGACGACATCCGGGCGCTGATGGAGCGGCACCACGCGGACATGGACGCTGCGGGGGTGGGGTTCGAGGACGCCGTGGCGCGGGTGCAGGTGCCCAACAGCCTGCCGACCACGGCCGCCGGCGAGCGCATGGCGGCGGGTGGCCCGGGGGCAGACGGATTGGCGCCCACGGGCAACGCGCTCCAGGACGCCCTGCGCGCCGAACACCTGCAGGCGTGGCGGCCACTGATCGGGATCCTGAGGCGACCGCCGCCGAGGCGGGATCTGGATGCGCGCGGGGTGCCGTTCGTGGACCGGGAGCAGCCCGCGCAGGCCGATCGGTACGGCGCGCTGGAGCGCTCGGCGATCTACGGGCTGCTGCGGCGCTTCTTCCGCGACGTGGCGAACGCGGCGGCCACGCGCGAGGGGACACCTCCCGCGGCCGAGTTCTTGAAAGCCTCTACCCATTGGCTGCGCCACACCTTCGCCAACGAGGCGATCAAGCAGATGCAGCCGCAGGTGCTGCAGAGCCTGCTGGGGCACTCGGACCTGCGGGTGACCTCCGTGTACGTGAAGGCGCAGGCGGCTGACCTCGTGCGGGGCATGCGGGCCCTGCCTCGCCGGGGATGAGATCGAGCCATCGCGCGGGTGGGATCGCGCACTGCCCTCCTCCGCCTTGTTCGCCTGCTGGTAGGCACTCGGGGGCGGTTGTGGGTACGCGCCATGAGTTCGCCCAGCCCGCGAGCAGCAGCACGCAGGAGTCGAATGGCAGCGCCTCTTCGAGTGCGAGCGACAGCTCTTCGGCGCAGAGCTGCATAAAAGACACTAACGTTTTTCGAATACAGGGCTAGCTCTCTGGATCCAATGCGCAGAAAACCAACGTTTGAACGTTAGTATCTTTATTGGTGATTGAACTTGTATTGCTCCAATGCCAGCCCCCTACCCCACCGGCGGCTGCCGCAGTTCCTCGTACAACCGCCCCGGCCCCAGCAGGATGTCGCGGATCTGCGCCCGGAGTTCGTCGCTGGCCAGCGCCTGGTCGCTCATCACGCTGAAATGCGCTCGCACGTCCATGATCGCGTCCTCGATCAGCCGCTCCAGGTCGGGCGAGCTGGCGAACTGCTCCTTCGTGTTGTGCGTGGCCTGCAGCACCAGTTCGGGGTACTCCTTCAATTTGCCCTTGATCGCGCTGTTCACATAGACCAGCTTGTCGCCCGGTGACAAGTCGCCCTCGAACAGGCTGTTCACCCGCGCGATCAGCTCGTCGAGCAGCACCTTCTGCTTGTCCTGCACGCTGCCGCTGCCGGATTCGCTCGTCGGCTGGATCTTCTCCGGCTCACCCTGGCGCAGGTCCAGCACGGCCTGCCCCATGTCCTTGAGCGTGTACGCGGTCAGCCGCAGCGCCGACAGATCGACCCCCTCGCGCTCGCGCCCGAAGGTCAGCAGCGGCAGCAGGCCCTTGAAGAAGATCGCCCGCTTCTCGACGTCGGTGTTGCCGTAGTCGAAGATCTGCGACAGGAAGCCGTAGAGCCGGGTGTAGGCGCCGAGGTCGCGCTTGAACAGGCTCAGCGCATCGAGCCGGTCCTTGGCCTGCTGGCGGGCGGGGCTGCCCTCGTCGGCGGCGTCGAAGGCTTGGCGGGCCTGGGTGTAGCTGACCAGCAGGCGCTGCGCCACCGGCGTCAGCGCGCCGTCCAGCTCCGACTGCCGGGCCTTCGCCCCCTTGAGCACGACCTGCACCACCCGCTCGACCTCGAAGGTGTCGTAGAGCGCCTGTCCGTCGAGCTTGGCGCGCAGCGCGAACACGAGGTTCGGGTCGGTCACGTCGGCCAGCTCGGCGGTCTGGTGGTACTTCCTGAACGCGGCCAGGATCTCCGGCGGGTCGTTCACGAAATCCACCACGTAGGTGGTGTCCTTGCCCGGGTGGCAGCGGTTGAGCCGCGAGAGGGTCTGCACCGCCTGGATGCCGCCCAGGCGCTTGTCCACGTACATGGCAGAGAGCAGCGGCTCGTCAAACCCGGTCTGGAACTTGTTGGCCACCAGCAGCAGGTGGTAGCCGCCACCCTTGAACGCCGTGCGGATGTCCTGGCCGTGCAGGCGCGGGTTGAGGGCCGGGCTGGCTTCGGTGAACGGGTCGGGGCCGCTGTCGGGATCGTCCACCTCGCCGGAGAAGGCCACCAGGGCGTCGAGCTGGTAGCCGTGGGCGGTGATGTAGCGGCGCATCGCCAGTTGCCAGCGCACGGCCTCCTTGCGGCTGCCGGTGACGACCATCGCCTTGGCCTTGCCGCCAAGCAGGTGCAGGACGTGGCGGCGGTAGTGCTCGACCACCACCTGCACGCGCTGGGCGATGTTGTACTCGTGCAGCCGCACCCAGCCCATGATGCCCTTCATGGCGGTGGACTGATCGACCTCGGGCGAGGCGATGACCTCGCCGCTGCCCTGGTGCGCGAGCGTGAACGCGGTCTTGTAGCTGGTGTAGTTGGCCAGCACGTCGAGGATGAAGCCTTCCTCGATGGCCTGGCGCATCGCGTAGACGTGGAACGCGGCGGGCAGGTTGTCGGCCGCAGGCGGGCGCGTCGGGTCGGGCCGGACGCCGAAGAGCTGCAGCGTCTTGTCCTTGGGCGTGGCGGTGAAGGCGACCCAGGTGATGCCCGCGGCCTGGTCTCCGCCGGCCTTGGCGCTCATCTGCGCGGCCAGCACGTCTTCGGTGTCGATTTCTCCACCGTCGGCCAGATCGGCCTGTTCCGCCGCGTTGAGGAGCAGCTTGAGCTTGGCGGCGGTCTCGTTGCTCTGGGACGAGTGGGCTTCGTCAGCGATGACGGCGAAGCGCTTGCCCTCGGTCGCGGCGAGCTGGCGGACCTCGTCGAGCGCGAACGGGAAGGTCTGCAGCGTGCAGACGACGATCTTCTTGCCCGCGGCCAGCGCCTCGGCCAGTTCCCGGCTCTTGCTCGCGCCGTCGCCGCTGACGATGGCGACCACGCCCTGGGTGCGCTCGAAGGCGGTCAGCGCCTCGCGCAACTGGCTGTCGAGCACCGTGCGGTCGGAGATGACGATGACGCTGTGGAAGACCTTGCGGTGTTCGGCGTCGTGCAGGTCGGCCAGGAAGTGCGCGGTCCAGGCGATGGAGTTGGTCTTGCCCGAGCCGGCCGAGTGCTGGATCAGGTACTTGCGGCCGGGGCCGTCGGTGCGCACGGCGGCCAGCACTTTGCGGGTGGCGTCGAGCTGGTGGTAGCGCGGGAAGATCCAGCCGACGAGCTGCTTGCGGTCGTTCTTCACCGGCACGAGGTAGCGGCCGAGGATGTCGAGCCACGAGTCGCGCGCCCAGACCTCGTCCCAGAGGTAGGCGGTGGCGTAGCCGTCCGGGTTGACCGGGTTGCCGGCGCCGCCGTCGTGGCCCTGGTTGAAGGGCAGGAAGACGGTGTCCAGGCCCTTGAGCCGGGTGCTCATCGCGGCCTCGCGGTTGGTGACGGCGAAGTGGACCAGCGCGCCACCGGGGAAGGCCAGCAGCGGCTCGGGCAGGTTCTTGCCCGGCACGGTGGGCAGGCGGTCGCGCTGGTACTGGTCGATCGCGTCGGCGAGGCTCTGGGTGTAGTGGCTCTTGAGTTCGACGGTGGCCAGCGGGATGCCGTTGAGGAACAGCACGAGGTCGATCTCGTTCGCGTGGTGCGCCGAGTAGACGACCTGGCGCACGACGCGCAGCCGGTTGGCGGCGTAGCGGGTCTGCAGCTCGGTGTTCATGGCGAGTGCGGGGCGGAACTGGCAGACGCTGACCGGGCGCCTGTGGCCGAGGAGGGGAACCCCCTCGCGCAGCACGTCGAGCACGCCGCGGGTGTCGAGTTCCTTGCGCACCCGCTCCATCAGCACCTGCAGCGCCCGCGCCTCGCCGTGGCTGGCGCACAGGCGCTCCCAGGCGTCGGGCTGGGTGGTCTGCACCCAGGCGGCGAGGTCGTCGGGGAACAGGGCGGTGGCGCGGTCGTAGCGGCGGGCGTCGGTCGGGTCGTGCAGCCAGCCGCGGGCGGCCAGTTGCTCGCAGATTTCGTGCTCGAAGTGGATCTCGGTGTGCAGTCCGGTCATGATTTGAAGGTGAATGCAGGCCCGGCGTGCATCCGCAGCAAATCGAATATGGTGATGGTGTTCACACCAAATGCTTGGGCCGCATTGGGAATCTGAATGGTGGACATGCACCCGGTCGGCGGTTTCAGTGATTCCTGCGTCACCACGTCGCACCCGTAATGGATGGCGGCGGCGACCAGGAACGCATCCGCTCTTTGGACCTGGGAGAAATCCTGTGCCGCGCCAAGCGTGAACTTCCCCTTTTCTTTTTCACTCCACGCCCAGCCCATCACTTTCTTGTAGGACTCCATGACGCCGGCATTTTTCTCGTCATCGCGGAAAAACGGCTTCGGCAAGCGATCCGCCCAAATTCTGGCGGGGCAGGTGGGCCGCCCTTCCTTGAGTTCCTTGTGGACTTTTGAAATGCTGGCGACCACCCCAGACACATGCGCAGCCTCGATCCATTGCCAGAATTGGGGG
>JBEANV010000092.1:0-3607 GCA_041165285.1 Pseudomonadota bacterium
GTGCCCATGTGCAGCACCTCCCAGTGGATGAAGGTGTGGCCGGGATCCAGCTGGTAGCGCACGGCGGGCGGGGGCGCCGTGGTCTGGCCGCGTGCGGGTGACAGGGCTGGCGACATGGCGAAGCAGGCCAGAGCGGACAGCAGCAGGGGCTTCTTCAGGACAGGCATGGTGCGCAGTATCGGTGCCTGCCGGCTGCGTTACGATCTTCGGGTCTTTCCAACGGATGTCTCTCCATGGCCGCTGCCAGTCTCCTTGCCCTGCTAGACGATATCGCCACCGTGCTGGACGACGTTGCCGTGTTGACCAAGGTGGCCGCCAAAAAGACCGCGGGTGTGCTGGGCGACGACCTGGCGCTCAATGCGCAGCAGGTCACGGGCGTGTCGGCCGATCGCGAACTTCCAGTGGTGTGGGCGGTCGCCAAGGGCTCGTTCCTCAACAAGGCCATCCTCGTGCCGGTGGCGCTGCTCATCAGCGCCTTTGCGCCATGGCTGATCACGCCGTTGTTGATGGTGGGCGGTGCCTACCTGTGTTTCGAGGGGTTCGAGAAACTAGCCCACCAGTTCCTGCACAGCGCGGCGGAAGACGATGCGCACCATGCCGAGCTGACCCAGGCGCTGGCGGATCCCGCAATCGACCTCGTTGCGTTCGAGCGCGACAAGATCCGGGGCGCCATCCGCACCGATTTCATCCTTTCGGGCGAGATCATCGCGATCACGCTGGGAGCGGTGGCCGGTGCGGCGTTCATGACGCAGGTGGCGGTGCTGTCGGGCGTGGCGGTGCTGATGACGGCCGGGGTCTACGGCTTCGTCGCCGGCATCGTCAAGCTCGACGACCTGGGGCTTTGGCTTGTGCGCACCGGGCGTGGTGTGTCGGCGGCAATCGGGCAGGGGCTGCTCAAGGCTGCTCCGGCATTGATGCGGGTGCTGTCCGTGGCCGGCACGGCGGCGATGTTCCTCGTCGGCGGGGGCATTCTGACCCACGGCCTGCCGGCTGCGCACCACCTCATCGAGAACTGGACGCTCCACGCAGCGGCCGTGCTGGGTGGTGTCGGCACGGCACTGGTGCCGGTGCTGGTCAACGGCGCGGCGGGTGTGCTGGCTGGCGCACTGGTGCTGGCCGTCTGGACGCTGCTGGGCCGGGTGTCGGGCCGCGTTTCAGACCGCTGAGCGCCGTGTCGGGATGTGGGTCTCGAACCACGCCTTGAGCGTTTGCGGGCCTGCGATGGACAGGCCGTGGCGGCGCGAGAGTTCCTCCGCCTGCAGCTCCGTCAGGTCGCTCGCGCAAAGCAGGTAGTTCTCCGGTGCAATACCGAGGCGGTCGCGCACATGGAGCAGGCGGTCGATGTAGGGAATGACCTCGCCGGTGCGGCACTGCACGCACAGTGGCGGGCCGTTTCCGACCAAGAACACGAGGTCGAGAGAGTGCCCTTCGTCTTTCGGCCACGACAGGCTCACGTCTCGGGCCACGGAGAAGTCCACCCCTGCGCTCACGTGATGGCGCAGTCCGAGCATGAAGCTGTACCAGCTCAGCCAGCCGCCATCAAAGAAGCGCCGCACCGCGTCGGCCTTCTGCAAGGACAGGCGCACGACCTGGTCGCCGTCCTGGTGCAGGAACTTCGACAGGAAGCCGCTCTGGCTCAGCGTCTGGCAGAAACCGTTCAGCGTCTTGACCTCGGTGGGAGTGCGCTTGCCCAGGTCGATGTTGATGAAGCTGTAGTCCTGCTTCTGCGCAGTGCGGATGCGCTCGACGATCTCGTGCAGTTGTAGGTAGTGGGCGCCGATGGTGGCCGAGACCTCGTCGTAGTGGCCCGACGTTTCCAGCGAGCGCGGATCGAGGTCAACCGCCACACCCACCTGCCGGAACCAGTCCAGCACCGGGGCGACCTGCACGCGGCTGCAGAAGTGGTCGGTGTTGCGGGTATCGAAGTCCGTGGGCAGGGTGTGCCCGTTCTGGAAGGGTTCGGCCGGAGGCGTTTCGCCTGCATGCAGGCGCAGGCGTTCGATTTCGGCCTTGGCCTCGCTCAACTCGCGCCGCGTGGCGAAGTAGCGGTCGAGCATCGTGCGCATGAAGGCCACGGTCGGATAGACCTGGTTGCCGGTGCCGCAGGCCGGGCAGGCCGCGGTTGCTCCGATCTGGTCATCGGCGGGCTCGGACAGGTGCCCGCATCGGTTACATCGGTATAGGGCCATGAGATTCGTTGACTGGGCTCGGTGGATTATGCGCTGCCGATTCCCCGCCCGGATCAGGGACACTTCGGAACATGAACACCCCACGACTGTTGCTGGCCCCCATGGAGGGACTGCTGGATTGCACCTTGCGAGATCTGCTGACCCGGGCTGGGGGCATTGAGCGCTGTGTCGGCGAATTCATCCGCGTGACCGACAGTCTGCTGCCAGAACGCGTATTTCACCGGATCCTGCCCGAGTTGCGAAACGGCGGCCACACATCTGCGGGGGTGCCGGTGCGTGCGCAGTTGCTGGGATCTGACCCGGCCTGTCTGGCCGACAACGCGGCGCGTCTGGCCGCGCTTGGCCCTGCTGGCATTGACCTGAACTTCGGTTGCCCCGCCAAGACGGTCAACCGGCACCGTGGTGGTGCCGCGCTGCTCGACGAGCCGGAGTTGATGGGGCGGATCGTGGCGGCGGTGCGGGCCGCCGTGCCAGCGGAGATGCCGGTGTCGGCCAAGATGCGGCTCGGGGTGGAGGACGACAGCCGTGCCGGGGAATGCGCCCGGGCTGTCGCGGAGGCGGGCGCGTCCGAGCTGGTCATCCATGCACGCACCCGACAGCAGGGCTACAAACCCCCCGCGTACTGGGCGCGCATCGCCGACGTTCGTGCCGAGGTGCCGGGCTTGCCGATCGTCGCCAATGGCGAGATCTGGACCGTGGACGACGCCCGGCGCTGCCAGGCCGAGTCCGGTTGCGACATGTTGATGCTCGGGCGTGGTCAAGTGGCCGATCCCGGACTTGCGCTGGCCATCCTCAGCGACGGGCTTCAGGGGATGGAATGGCCAGCCGTGCTGCACCTGCTGCGCGACTTCTGGGAGCGTGTCGGCCTGCAGTTCGAGCCACGCTACCGCGCCGGGCGTCTCAAGCAATGGTTGCAGTTGCTGCGCGAGCGACACCCAGAGGCCGCCTTTGCCCATGCCCGACTCCGCACGGTCAACGACCCCGACGCTCTGGCGGCCGGGCTGTTTGGGCCGGACTTCGCTCAGGCGGCGGGACGGTCTTCCTCGAAGCGCGACGGCGCGCTGCCTTTGTCGCCGTGTATCGGCGCGTAAGCCGCTTCGTAGCCGAGGTCCATTCGGGCACTGTCCGCGCCGTTCGCACGGGATCGGCCCGCGCCGGTCGATGAACCCAGCCAGCGGCTGAGGCGCCTCCAGAGTGGCATGGACGGCGTGTGGAGCGTGAGGCGATCTGGCATGGCTGGAGCTTCCTTGTGTCGAGTGCTGAGGCTTCTACCGATTTGTTCGCGTTTGTTCGTGTCCCGTGATTATATTTTCATCGCAGCGTGCTGCATTGCAAACAGTAATATCCTTAACCCGAAAGATGTATTTCGGGTATCTAGTTAATAAATCTTGCGGCTTGATTTAGTTGGAAAATTTCCG
>JBEANV010000093.1:0-7155 GCA_041165285.1 Pseudomonadota bacterium
CAGGGGCATGCGCGGCTGGTGGATCCGTGGCGGGTCGAGATCACGGCGGCCGACGGCTCACGCGAGGTACACACCACCCGCGCCATCGTCATCGCGACTGGCGCGGCACCGACCGTGCCACCGCTGCCGGGTCTGCATGACGTGGCGTTCCTGACCAGCGACACCCTGTGGGGCCTGCGCGCCGCGCCGCGGCGGCTCGCCGTGCTTGGCGGTGGCCCGATCGGCTGCGAGCTGGCGCTGGCGCTGGCGCGGCTGGGCTGCGGTGTCACCGTGGTGGAACAGGCACTGCGGCTGCTGGCCCGCGAGGACGACGAGGTGAGCGCGCTGGCCGCCGACAGCTTGCGTGCTGCGGGTGTGGACTTGCGGCTTGGTCAGGCGGTGCAGCGGGTCGAGGCCGGCGCGGCGGGGGCACAGCACGGCGTGCTGCATCTGGTGGATGGCTCGGCCGTGGCGTTCGACCGGCTGCTGGTCGCGGTCGGGCGATCCGCGCGGCTGCAGGGATTCGGACTGGAGGCACTGGGCATTCCCGCCGGGCGCACCATCGAGACCAACGACTACCTCGAAACGCTGCATCCGAACATTTACGCCTGTGGCGATGTCGCCGGCCCGTGGCAGTTCACGCATGCCGCCGCACACCAGGCATGGTCGGCCGCGGTGAACGCCCTGTTCGGGCAATTCAGGCGTTTCCGCGTCGATGGCCGCGTGATGCCGGCGATCACCTTCCTGGATCCCGAGATCGCCCGCGTGGGGCTGAACGAGCGCGAGGCGGCGGCGCGGGGCGTGGCGGTGGAGGTGACGCGCTATCCGCTCGGCGATCTCGACCGTGCCATCGTCGAGCGCGAGACCGCCGGCTTCATCCAGGTCCTGACCGAACCGGGGCGTGACCGGATCCTCGGTGTCACCATCGTTGGCGCCCACGCGGGCGAGTTGCTCGCCGAGTTCACGCTGGCGATGCAACACGGGCTGGGGCTCAACAAGATCCTGGGCACGGTGCATCCCTATCCGGGCTGGTCGGACGCGGCCAAGCTGACCGCCGGGCGGTGGAAAGATGCGCACAAGCCGGCAAGGGTGTTGCGCTGGCTGGCGCGTTACCACGCCTGGCGTCTCGGCGGTGGCTGAGGCGCAGCGGCTGGTCCTGCTCGGCGGCGGCCATGCCCAACTGGCGGTGTTGCGGGCGCTGGCGCGGCAGCGCCCGGCGAATGTCGACGCGGTGCTGGTCACTCCTGCGCCGCGGCAGGTCTACTCCGGCATGGTGCCGGGCTGGCTGGCGGGGCATTACACCGAGGCGCAATGCGTGATCGCGCTGGCGCCGCTTGCGGCAGCAGCGGGTGCGGCGTTGAGGCTGGCTGCGGCTGTCGGACTGGACGCCGCTGCGCGCGAGATTCGGCTGGATGACGGTGGCGTGCTCGGCTACGACGTGCTCTCGGTCAACACCGGTCCGGTGCAGGACAAGGCAGGCTGGGGCGCCGCCGATGTGCCGACGCTGCGCCCGATCGAGGACTGGCTTGCCCGCACCTCGCGCCGGCTGGCCGAGGCACCGCCGCGGCGGGTGGTGGTGGTTGGCGGGGGAGCGGCCGGGTTCGAGCTGGCGCTGGCGTGGCGGCATCGGCTGGGGGCGGCAGCGGAGCTGGTCCTCGTCACGGGGGCCTCCGGGTTGCTGGCGAACTACCCCGACGCGGTGCGGCGACTGGGGGCGCGTGCATTGGCCGAGCGCGGCGTGCGCTGCGTGGAGGGCACTGCGCGCGAGATTGCACGGAACGCGGTGTTGACGGCCGATGGCCGGATCTGGGTGGCCGACGAGATCGTGCTGGCCACCGGCACGGTCGCGCCACGCTGGCTGCGGGGCAGCGGGCTGGCACTGGCGCCCGACGGTGGACTGGCGACCTTGCCAACGCTGCAGAGCGCGTCGCACCCCGCGGTGTTCGCCGCGGGCGATGTCGCCAGTCGCCTGGACCGGCCGTTGCCCAAGAGCGGTGTCCACGCGGTGCGGGCTGGCGCGGCGCTGGCGGTGAATGTGCTCGGTCGGCTGGCGGGCAGGGCGCCTGTGCCGTGGGCAGCACCGGTGCGCACGCTCAACCTGCTGTCGCTGGGCGAGCGCAGCGCCGTGGCTGCCTGGGGGCCGCTGGCGGTGCAGGGAGGCTGGGTCTGGCGCTGGAAGGACCACATCGACCGCGGCTTTGTGGCCCGCCATGTCGCGGCGTCCGATCCGGCGGCGACATAAAACGAAACACGACGATACCTGCGGGAAAGGACGGCGCCGTGTTCGGCGGGCAGGATAGAGCCCATGTTGCAGCCAATCCCTGACGGTGCGGCGCAACACCCTCTTCACCCACCGCAGAAGGAATCTCACCATGCGTCCCCTGATCAAACGCTCCCTGTTCGGCCTCGTCGGCGCCGGTCTTGTTCTCGGCCTGACCGCCTGTGGCCACACCCCGTTCGGCGGTGACCGTGGCGACCGCGGTGAAGGCCGCGGGCACCACATGGGCATGGGCCACGGCCAGCACAGCGAAGCCGACATGCAGAAACACCGCGAGAAGATGCTCGAACGCGCCACCAGCGAACTCTCGCTGGACGCCGCCCAGAAGGCCAGGCTCGTCACCCTGATGGACACGATGCAAGCCAAGCGCGCCGCGATGATGGCCGCCAAGGGCGATCCGAAGGCCCAGGACGGCCGCCCCGGCCCCGGTGGCATGATGCCGCGCGCCGAAATGCAGGCACTCATCAAGGGCGACAAGTTCGACCGTGCCGGTGCGCAGGCCCTGGTCGATCAGAAGGCCGGCACGATGCGCGCTGCGGCCCCCGATGTCATCTCCGCGATGGGCGATTTCTACGACAGCCTCAAGCCCGAGCAGCAAGCCAAGGTCCGTGCCTTCATGGAGCGTGGTCCGATGGGCCGCGGCATGATGGGTGGCCACCGCGGCTGAGCCGGTCCGACGACGCGATGAACCGGCAGCAGGCGGACACACGGCGCTAGGATCCGGCCATGCCCCGCTTGCTGCTCATCGACGACGACGAACACCTGGCCGCCCCGCTGGCGGCCTACCTGAAACGCTTCGACCTCACGCTAGAAAGCGCGCTGCGCCCGAGCGTGGGGCTGGCGAAGCTGCGCGAGGGCGGCTTCGATGCAGCGATCCTCGACGTGATGCTGCCCGAGATGGATGGCTTCGCGCTGTGCCGAACGATCCGCGCCGACCCGGCGCTCGCCGCGCTGCCGATCCTGATGCTCACCGCCCGTGGCGACGTGATGGACCGGGTCATTGGCCTCGAACTCGGCGCGGACGACTACCTGCCCAAGCCCTTCGAGCCGCGTGAACTGGCCGCCCGGCTGCAGACCATCCTGCGTCGCCGCCAGCCGGCGGTCCCGGCCGTGCCGATCGCGGATGCCGGGCGCCGACTGGTGTTCGATGGGCTGACGATCGACCTCGACCGCCGCCAGGTGCTGCGCGGCGAGACCGAGGTCGAGCTGACGGGCACCGAGTTCGAGCTGCTGGCGCTGCTGGCCGGCGAGCCGCACAAGGTCTTCAACCGCGACGAGATCCTCGCCCGGCTGCGTGGCCACGAGGCCGATGTCTACACCCGCGCCATCGACATCCTCATCAGCCGCATCCGCAAGAAGCTGGAGCCGCTGGACTGCATCAAGACGCTGCGCAATGCCGGCTATGCCTTTGCCGGCGCGCGCCAGCCATGACGGCGGCGGTGCAGGCGCTGCGGCGCTTCACGGGCGCGCTGGGCGTGCGGCTGGTGCTGCTGTTCCTGGTGCTGGCACTGGCGCTGACGGCGGTGTTCACCGGCGGGATGCAGCGGGCGATCGGTGGGGGCTGGCGCGGGCTGGTGCGTCCGCTGGTGGCCGATTACGTCGATCGCCTGGCGGACGAGCTGGGCTCGCCGCCCGATGTCGAGCGAGCCAAGGCGCTGGTCGAGCGGCTGCCCTTGTCGGTGCGCATCACCGGGCCGCAGGTCAACTGGGATTCGCACCCCCACCTGCTTGCCCTGCGCGAACAGCGCCGCAATGGCCTGCCGCCCTGGCTCGCCAGCGGGCCGCGGCACGGCCGGCCGCCGATGCACCGGATCATCCACCCCGAGGATGACGACGCCCCCGCCGCAGGGGACGACACCGAGCGCGGCTGGCTGCTGCTGACCCGGACCACGGCCGATGGCCACACGGTCCATTTCGGCCTCGGCGACGTGCCCTGGCGCCATCGGCCGCGTTCGATCGGCTGGCTCACGCTCGGGCTGCTGCTGGCGCTGACAGCGGTGGCCTATGGGGTGATGCGGCACTGGCTGCGGCCGCTGGGCGAGATCCGCGCCGGGGCCGTCCGCTATGGCCAGGGGCAGTTCGATGCGCCGATTCCCGTGCGCAGCCACGATGAACTCGGCCGGCTGGCCGGGCAGATCAACACCATGGCGGGCGAGCTGCGCCACATGCTCGACGCCAAGCGGGCGCTGCTGCTGTCGATCAGCCACGAATTGCGCTCGCCGTTGACGCGGGCGCGGCTGAATGCCGAGCTGGTCGATGAGGGCCCTTCGCGCGACGCGCTGCTGCGCGACCTCGGCGAGATGCGCGAGCTGATCAGCGACCTGCTGGAGAGCGAGCGTCTGGCTGCCGGCCATGCGGCATTGCAGCGTGAGCCGGTCGATCTGGCCGCGCTGGTCGAGATCGCGGTGCATGAACAGGTGCCGGCCGACGTGGCGCTGGATCTCGATCTGGATGCCGACCTCGGCACCGTGGCGGTCGATCCGACACGCTGGCGGCTGCTGGTGCGCAACCTCGTCGGCAATGCGTTGCGCCATGGCCGGCCGCCCCTGCAGGTCCGGCTGTACCGGGAAGCGGACGAGCTGGTGTTCACCGTCCGTGACCACGGCCCCGGCGTGGCGCCCGAGGCGCTGGCACAGCTCGGCGAGGCTTTCTACCGGCCCGACGCGGCGCGCGGGCGCAGCAGCGGCGGCGTGGGGCTGGGCCTGTACCTGTGCCGCCTGGTCGCACAGGCGCATGGTGGACGGCTGGTGGCGCGGGCGGTTGCGCCGGGGTTGGAAATCACCGTGCGGACGCCCGCGCCGGCTGTGCTCACGCCGTCAGGCTGAGCGATTCGGTCGACGTGCTGCTCTGCATCTCGGCGTAGCGGGCGGCGATCATGCGGATCATCTCCGAGGCATCGGGGCGCTGGCTGGACCGGGTGCCTGTGCTGCTGATCGACGTGGTGCTGCTGTTCGACGCGTCCTGCGGCGGCGGCCCCATCGGTGGCGGTCCCATCTGGGCCTGCATCTGCTCGCGGAAGCCGCTGATCTCGTCGGTGGACAGCGCGCCATCGCTGTCGCTGTCGATCGCTTCGTAAAGGGCTTTCACCTCGTCGCTGGCTTCGTCCAGGCCAAATTCGTCGCTGGAGACCGAACCGTCCGAGTCGCTGTCCAGCGACTGGATCGGGTCACCGCCGCTGCCACCGGGGCCACCCATGCCTCCCGGAGGCGGTCCGGGCGGCGGGCCGCCAGCACCGCCGGGGCCGCCAGGCCCGCTGTGGCCCGACTGCTGCGCAAGCTGCGCAGTGGACCGCTGCACATTGAACTGGCTCGGCGCTTCGGGCGGCTTGAACGCATCGAATTCGCTTTTGGTGACGCTGCCGTCGCCGTCGCTGTCCATGTCGGCGAACATCTTCGCCTTGTCCTCCGCGCTCGGGCCGGTGCGCTGGGCCTGTGAAGTGCGGGTGCTGCCGTATGACGGGGACAGACTGCTGAAATTGACGTTCATGGGCGGTTGCCTTGTGGTTGTGGTCGTGGTTGTGGTGATCGCGGAACGCAGGTTGCGCTACCCAGGTATCCGGCGCTTGTCGTCTTGGTTGCGGTGCGGCTACATGCCCTCGAACAGATAGCCCACGCCGCGGACCGTGCGGATGCAGCGCGGTTGTCGGGCGTCATCGCGCAATTTCTGGCGCAGGCGAGACACCAGCAAGTCGATGCTGCGCTCGTAGGCCTCGAAGCCGTGGCCGCGCGCCACCGACATCAGCGCGTCCCGGCTCAACACGGCGCGGGGGTGGTCGAGGAAGGTCAGCAGCAGGCGCGACTCGGCCGGCGACAGCTCCACCTCCTGACCACCCGGCACGCACAGCCGCCGCTGCCCGCTGTTGTAGCGCCAGTCGCCAAACGTGACCGTGCGGTCGGTTTCCTGCGCAGACGCTGCGGCAGGGGCCAATTCGGCGCGGTTGTGCCGGCGCCGCAGTACCGCGGCCACCCGCGCCAGCAGCTCGCGCGGTGCGTAGGGCCTTGAGAGACAGTCGTCGTCTCCGGCATCGAGCGCGCGGATGCGCGCGTCGGCGTCGTCCCGGTCGATCACGCACAGGCGTGCCGGAGCGCCACGGCCCTGCACCGACAGGTCCACCGTGTCCCGGACTGCCGCGGCATTGGTTTCGCCCATCAGCAGCACGTCCACCGGCTCTGCGTGCAGGTGCGTGCAGACCTGGGTCAGACCGTGCGCCAGACTGACCCGGTGGCCGTAGCCGCGCAGCAAGGTCTGCAGGCGGCCTGTGTCCTCGGCGGGAAGGCCGACGAGCACCAGATGCCATGAAGATGGCGCGGACGTGGTGTGGGCGGCGGTTGCAGGGTAGGGATGTTCCATGGTCCGAAGGGGCGAAGTGCGGGTGCGTTCAAGCCTATCGGGCACGGTGGTCAGGCAAACGCGGAACAGGCGGGCCCGGTGGCGCCGATTTACCTGCGGGCAACATGCGCTACGCTCGGCGAATGACCGATCTGCCGCATTCCCCAGCGCTTCCGGAAGTCCCGGACGCCGCCACCCCAACCCCGCCGCTGAGTGCAGCCGAACTCGACACGCTCGACGCCTTCCTCGCCAGCCTGCCCGCCGGGGCGATGAACGTGGAGATGCTCGACGGCTTCTTCTGCGCACTGCATTGCACGCCCGATCTGGTCGGCCCGGCGGTGTGGCTGCCGCTGGTCTGGGGCGAGACGGCAGACGCCGAAGCCTCGTTCGACGACGAGGGCCAGGCCCGCGCCATCGTCGGACTGGTGACACGCCACTGGAGCGCGGTCGCAGAGGAACTTGTCAAGGCCGATGCCTCGGACACTCCCCGCGTGCCGCGCCTGACCACCGATGCGCAGGGCCGCGTCACCGGCAATGCCTGGGCGACCGGCTTCACGCGCGGGATGCAC
>JBEANV010000094.1:0-2746 GCA_041165285.1 Pseudomonadota bacterium
CGCGACCAGTGCGTGATCCGGCTGCGCATCGACGGCGTGCTGCACACGGTCTACCAGTTGCCGCAGACGGTGATGGCGGCGGTGACGGCGCGCATCAAGCTGCTCGGGCGCATGGACGTGATCGAGCGCCGCCGCGCCCAGGACGGCCGCATCAAGACCCGCAGCCCGCGTGGCGACGAGATCGAGATGCGCCTGTCCACGCTGCCCACCGCCTTCGGCGAGAAGCTGGTGATGCGGATCTTTGACCCGGAAACCGCCGTGCAGCCCGTCGAGGGCCTCGGCTTCACGGCGCTGGACGCGCAACGCTGGCAAGGCCTGACCGCCCAGCCGCACGGCATCGTCCTCGTCACCGGTCCGACGGGCAGCGGCAAGACAACCACGCTCTACGCCACGCTGAAGCGGCTCGCCACCGACGAGGTCAACGTCTGCACCATCGAAGACCCGATCGAGATGATCGAGCCGGCGTTCAACCAGACCCAGGTGCAGCCCGCGCTCGACCTCGACTTCGCCAGCGGCCTGCGCACGCTGATGCGGCAAGACCCCGACATCATCATGATCGGCGAGATCCGTGATCTGGCCACGGCCGAAATGGCGGTGCAGGCTGCACTCACCGGACACCTCGTTTTCTCGACACTCCACACCAACGACGCCGCCAGCGCCATCACCCGGTTGCTGGACCTGGGCGTGCCGGCTTACTTGATCAGTGCGACGCTGATCGGCGTGCTGGCGCAGCGGCTGGTCCGCCAGCTGTGTCCGAACTGCTGCCTGCCGGATCCATCGCTGTCGTTGGAGGCGCTGCAGGCCGCATTGCCGGGTGTGCCGGTGCTGGAGGACGGCGAGGCATTCCAGCCGCACCGCGCGGCGGGCTGCCCGGCGTGCCGGCAAAGTGGCTTCCGCGGCCGGCGCGGCCTGTTCGAGCTGCTCACGGTGAACGAGGCCGTGCGTGGTGCCGTGCGCGACGTGCCCGATCTGCCAGTGCTGCGCCGCCAGAGCCTCTCCGATGGCTTGCAACCGCTGCGCCGAGCCGGTCTGCGCCAGGTCGCCGAAGGCCGCACGACGCTCGACGAGGTGCTGCGTTCGACACCGGGCTGGGAGACGTGATTTTCGGCCGCTAAGTGGAATCCACAGCAGACCCCGCGAGGACGCTTCCTAGAATCGGCCATCCGTTCTTGAGGAGATGACTCGTGCAAATAAAGAGCCAGAAAGACTTCTGGTCGGGCCTGATGTTCCTGGGGGTCGGGGTGGCGTTTGCCATCGGCTCGCTGGAATACAGCTTCGGCAATTCGGCCCGACCCGGGCCGGCCTACTTCCCGTTCGGCCTGGGCGTCCTGATGGCCATCCTGGGATGCATGGTGCTGTTCACCGCATTCACCAAGGACACACCCGACGGTGATCTGGTCGGTGCGTTCGCGTGGCGACCCCTGGTAGTCATCCTGGTGGCAGTCGCGCTGTTTGGCGCCTTGTTGCCTCGCCTGGGGCTGTTCATCACGCTGCCCGTGCTGGTGATCCTCTCGGCGATGGCCAGTGAAGAGTTCACCATCAAGGATGCCGTGCTCAACGCCGTCATCCTGACCGTGATGTCATGGGGCATCTTCTCCAAGGGCCTCGGCCTGACCATTCCGCTGCTGCCGACGATTTTCGGCGCAGGCGCCTGAGGAGGCCACCACCATGGACCTGATCCACAACCTGTCGCTCGGTTTCCAGACCGCTGCGACGTTCCAGAATCTGTTCTACGCGCTGATGGGCTCGATCCTTGGCACGCTGATCGGCGTGCTGCCGGGCCTTGGCCCGGTGGCGACGATTGCGATGCTGCTGCCCTCGATCTACGCGCTGGACGCCACGCCCGCGCTGATCATGCTGGCTGGCATCTACTACGGTGCGCAGTACGGCGGTTCGACGACGGCCATCCTGATCAACGTCCCTGGCGAGTCCAGCTCGGTGGTGACTGCGATCGATGGCTATGCGATGGCCCGCAAGGGACGCGCCGGTCCCGCGCTGGCTGCTGCCGGCCTGGGTTCGTTCTTCGCTGGCTGCGTGGGCACGATCGTCATTGCGGCCTTTGCGCCGCCGCTGACGGAACTCGCGTTCAAGTTCGGCCCGGCCGAGTACTTCTCGCTGATGGTGCTGGGCCTGATCGGCGCCGTGGTGCTGGCCTCGGGCTCGCTGGTCAAGGCGATCGCGATGATCGTGCTGGGCCTGCTGCTCGGTCAGGTCAACACTGACGTGATCTCGGGTGTGCCGCGCTTCTCGTTCGATATCGCCGAACTGACGGACGGTATCGGCTTCGTGACCATCGCGATGGGTGTGTTCGGCTTCGGCGAGATCATTGCCAACCTGGGCATGCCAGCCGAGCACCGCGAGGTGTTCACCAAGGACGTCAAGGGCCTGATGCCGACCAAGCAGGACTTCAAGGACGCCTTCCCGGCCGTGCTGCGTGGCACGGCGCTGGGGTCGATCCTGGGTGTGCTGCCTGGTGGCGGCGCGCTGTTGGCGTCGTTCGCGGCCTACACGGTCGAGAAGAAGGTGCGTGGCCGTCCTGGTGAAGTGCCGTTTGGTCAAGGCAATATCCGCGGCGTGGCTGGTCCCGAGTCGGCCAACAACGCTGGCGCGCAGACCTCGTTCATCCCGATGTTGACGCTGGGCATTCCGCCGAACGCGGTGATGGCGCTGATGGTGGGCGCGATGACGATCAAGGGCATCCAGCCGGGTCCGCAGGTCATGGCCAGCAACCCGGAACTGTTCTGGG
>JBEANV010000095.1:0-4906 GCA_041165285.1 Pseudomonadota bacterium
TGACCAACGGCAACGCCCTGGCCGGTCGGCTGGCCAAGGCGGCGATGGACTGTGACATCCCGGTCTGGCTGTCGTCGCCGGTCACCCGCCTGATCGTCGAGGGCGACCGGGTGGTCGGTGCCCGTGTCGAGCGGGAGGGGCGGCAGGTCGAGGTGCGTGTGAATCGCGGGGTGGTGCTGGCGTGCGGCGGCTTCCCGCACGAAGTCGAGCGCCGCAAGCAGCTTTTCCCCCACGCCCCCACCGGGCGCGAGCACTACACGCCGTCGCCGGAACTCAACACGGGCGACGGATTGCGCCTGGGCGAGTCGGCGGGCGGCTGGGTGGACCCGACCATCCCGAACGCGGCGGCGTGGTGCCCGACCTCGATCGTGACGCGCAAGGACGGAACCCAGGGCGTGATGCCGCACTTCATCGACCGGGCCAAGCCGGGCGTGATCGCCGTGGCGGCCGACGGGCGGCGCTTCACCAATGAGGCGTCCTCGTACCACGACTTCGTTCAGAACCTGGTGAAGAAGGTCAAGGGCACGGGCAAGCCGCAGGGCGAGTTCTCCGCGTGGCTGGTCTGTGACCACTACCACCTGCGCGAATACGGGCTGGGCGCCGTGGCCAAGTCGCCGCTGCCGATCGGCCGCTACCTGCGCACCGGCTACCTGAAGAAGGGCCGCACCCTCGCCGAACTGGCCCAGGTCATCGGCGTTCCGGCGCAGGCGCTGGCCGAGGAGGTGCAGGTGTTCAACCGCGACGCCGCCACCGGCACGGACATGGCATTCGGCAAGGGCAGCACCGCCTACAACCGCTACCAGGGCGATGCGATGGTCAAGCCCAACCCGTGCATGGCGCCGATCGTGCGCGGGCCGTTCTACGCCATCAAGCTGGTGGTCGGCGAGATCGGCACCTTCGCCGGGCTGGCCACCGACCCCACCTGCCGCGTGCTGACGCGGGACGGGGCGGTCGTGCCCGGCCTGTACGCCGTGGGCAACGACGCCGCCAGCGTCATGGGCGGCAACTACCCCGGCGCGGGCATCACGCTCGGGCCGTGCCTGACCTTCGGCTACGTCGCGGGCATGGCGTTGGCGAAGGCGCCGGCTTGATTCACAGAGATCTTTTCACCATGCACATCAATTCTCGTATCGCGCCCCGCCTGCTCGAAGGCCGTCTGGCGCTCGTCACGGGCGCCGGGCAGGGCAACGGCCGTGCTATCGCACGCGGCCTGGCCGTGGCCGGGGCACGGGTCATCGTCACCGACCTGAACGCCGAGGGTGCAGACCAAGTGGCGCAGGAAATCCGCGCCGAGGGCGGCCAGGCGTGGAGCTTCGTGCTCGACGTGTCCCGCCGCGAGGACTGTGCGGCGCTGGCTGTGCGGGTCGAGGCGGAGATCGGCCCGCTCGACCTGCTCGTCAACAACGCCGGCATCATCATTCGCGAGGGGCTGGACAGCCCGAGCGCGGCGGCCAATCTGGAGCGCACGCTGGATGTCAACGTGATGGGCACCTTCCTGCCCATCCAGGCGTGGCTGGCCAGCCTGCGAGTGACCCGAGGTGCGGTCATCAACGTCGCCTCGATCGCCGCGAGCACCGGCATCCCCGGCACGCTGGGCTATTCGCCGTCCAAGGGCGCCGTCAAGCTGCTGACGCAGGCCCTGGCCGTCGAGCTGGCCAAGGACGGCATCCGCGTCAACGCGATCGCCCCCGGCGTGATCGAAACCCCCATGACCGCCGCGACCCGCGACGCCCCGGACAAGCTGCAGCGGTTCATGTCGCGCACGCCGATGTCGCGCGTCGGCCAACCCGAGGAGCTGATCGGCCCGGTGGTCTTCCTCGCCTCCGACATGGCCAGCTACGTCACGGGCGTGACGCTGCCCGTGGACGGTGGATTCCTCGCGGCCTGAACGCTGGGTGGCTGGGCGTCGAACACCGCCCGCCACTCACCGTCCTTCATCCATGAAAGGCAAGTCCATGATCGTATGTTCAGGATTGATCCAGAAAAAACCGGACTGGAGCACGGAGAACTTCCGCCGCCACTGGCGCGAGCACCACGGCGCCCTGGCGGCCCGGCTACCGGGGCTGCTCCGCTATGAGCAGAACCACGTCATCGACAGCGAGCAGCGCGGTTTCAGCTACCTGCGCGGCCCCGAGCATCTGGACGGCTTCTCGATGCGCTGGTTCGAGAGCGAGGAGGCGATGCAGGCGGCGCTGGCCACCGAGGCCGGTCAGGCGCTGATCGCTGACGAGAACCATTTCATCGGCGACCTGCGCATCGTCACGATCGACCAGGTCGAGGTCATCGCACCCGCGCCTGCCCCCGATCGCCCCGAGCAACCGCTGCTCAAGCGCATGTCGCTGCTGCGGCGCGGCGCGGACATCTCGCCGGAGCAGTTCCGGCATGAATGGCGTGTCGAGCATGCCCACCTGGTCAAGCGCGTCGCCGGGGTGCGCGGCTACCGCCAGAACCTCATCACGGGGCGGCAGGTGCCCAAGGGCGTGCCGGTGGGCCACGAGGGCCTGCCGATCGACGGCATCGTCGAGCTGTGGTTCGACGACACCGCCTCGCTCAATGCCGCCTTCGCTTCGCCGCAAGGCACCACGCTGATGACACACGCCCGCGAGTTCATCGCCGAGATCACCACGTTCCTTGTCGAGCGGCACGTGATCGTCTGACGCTGGGCGGGGTGCCAGGCGCGGGGCGCTGCGCTGTCGCTCCGGGAGCATCGGGTTGTCTCCGGCAGGAGCGCACCGGATGGAGGGCGTCCCTACAGTGAATCCTGTCCCTACCCGGAAACAGCGGAAACAGCAGGAGCACCTCCACCATGCAGATCGCCCTCTCACACGTCCCCTCACGCGCCGCGCTTCTGGCGGGTGCGGCTGCCTTGGCCCTTGGCGCAGGCTTGCCCGCCTGGGCACAGGATTCGACCCCGGTCACCAAAGGTGCTGACATCGCCACGATGTGCGGCACGAAGCCGACCAAGGTCGCGCTGATCGACGGCTACGGCTCTGACACCTGGCGCAAGATCACGGTGGCGGAACTGCGCGACGAGGCCAGCAAGTGCAAGAACGTCGTCGAAGTGCGCCACGTCGATGCCGGCGGTGACCAGCAGAAGTACAACAGCGACATCAACAGCCTGGTCGCGCAGGGCTACAACATCATCATCGCCTTCACCGACTTCGGTGCAGCGCCGATGCCGGCCTACCGCAAGGCCCACAAGAGCGGTGCGGTGATGGTGCCGTGGTTCAACAACCTGCCCGGCAAGATCGGCCAGGACTACGCCGACAACCCCTACCAGGACTCGGTCTTTGTCGCCCGCCAATGGGCCGACTGGTACGGCAAGATCCTCAAGCAGGGCAATCTCGTGGTGCTGGGCGGGCCTCCCGGCGTGGACTCGTCGCGGGTGTTCCTGGACGCTTTCAAGGACGGGCTGAAGCGGTACCCCGGCCTGAAGCTGCTGGACCAGAACTACATCGTCACCAACTGGAATCCGGCGGATGGTCAGAAGGCCGTCGCCGGGCTGATCGCCAAGTACCCCAAGATCGACGGCATCGCGTCCGACTACGGGGTGACCACCCTGGCGGCCATCAAGGCGTTCGAGCAGGCCGGCCTGCCGGTCCCGGCCATGGCCACCATCGCCAGCAGCAACGAAATGAACTGCAAGTACCTGGCGCAGAAGAAGGATGGCAAGGCGTGGAAGTACGTGTCGTATGACGGCACCACCGCCGACATCCGCTTCGTGCTGCGCCGTGCTCTGGCGAAATTCCAGGGCACGAAGAACAGCGAGACGCGCGGCATCCAGCCCATCGTGTACGTGGACAGCGAAACCGGCATGGATCCGAAGTGCGATCCGGCCGCGCCGCCGGATGCCGACCTGTCGTCGCTGCTGCCGTCCGACAAGCTCAACGCGCTCTTCAAGAAGTGACCGAAGGCACCGCCATGAATGCCCAGACGCTTCTGAGGATTTCAGGGGTCTCGAAATCCTTTCCGGGCGTCCAGGCGCTCAAGGCCGTGACCTTCGATGTCGTCGCGGGCGAGGTCCACGGACTCGTCGGTGAAAACGGTGCCGGCAAGTCCACGCTGATGGGCGTGGCCTCCGGTGCCTTGGTGCCGAATGCCGGTTCGGTGCTCATCCAGGGCGTCCAGACCAGCGGCGACCCTCAGGCTGCCCGAGATCTGGGGCTGGCGATCGTTCGACAGGAGCCGGCGCTGATGCCGGACCTGACCGTCGCCGAGAACCTGTACCTCGGGGTGTCGGCGTCGCGCCGCCCGCCGATGTCGGAGGTCAACGTCTGGGCGAAGTCCTGCCTGCAGACGTGGAACCCGCACACCACCGTCAGCCCCACCGACCGTGTCGATACGCTGGTGCCGGAGTCGAGGTTCATCGTCGAGATCGTCAAGGCACTGGCCAACCAGCCGGCGGTGCTGGTGCTGGACGAACCCACGGAGCACCTGGCGGCCGAGGATGTCGAACGTCTGTTCGTGCAGATCCGGACGGTGACCGCACGCGGGGCGTGTGTCGTCTACATCTCGCACCGCATCCGCGAGGTGCAGCGGGTCGCGCACCGCCTGACGGTGCTGCGCGACGGCGAAAGCCAGGGCACCCGCGACGCCCGCGCCTTGTCGGAGGACCGGATCGTCGAGCTGATCGTCGGCAGCTCGCTGAACCGGGGGTTCCCACCCAAGACCGGGCGCTTCGGTGACGAAGTCCTGCGGGTGAAAGGACTCAGCGGCGCAGGCTTCTCGAACATCAACCTGTCGGTGCGGGCGGGGGAGATCCTGGGGCTGGCCGGCATTTCCGACAATGGCCAGCGCGAGTTCATGCGCTCCCTGGCCGGGCTGCAGCCGTCGAGCGGGCAGACCCTGCTCCGGGGCGCCCCGGTTCGCCTGTCGTCCAGCCATTCAGCATTGGCCCATCGCATCG
>JBEANV010000096.1:0-3903 GCA_041165285.1 Pseudomonadota bacterium
CCGGATGTACCGACGGTACAGGAATCCGGTGTCAAGGACTACGACGTGACCTCGTGGAACGCGCTGGCGTCCCCGGCCGGCACGCCCGCCGATGTGGTCGCCAGGATCGGCAAGGCGGCCCGCGACGCGCTGGCGACCCCTGCTGTTCACAAGCGGCTGCAGGAGCTCGGTGTGCGCGCCCAGGCCGGCACACCCGCGCAACTGGAAACGCTGCTCGCCACCGACACCCGCCGCTGGCGCGACGTGATCCAGGCGGCCAAGATCGAGCTGCAGTGAGCATGCCGCAGTGAGCAACCTGGTCCCGCTGGGCAAGCCCGCCGCCATCGGCTGCACGCTGGCCGCCGTCGCCTTCTTCGTCTCGCTGGACACGACCACCAAGCTGCTGGCGGCGGCCGTGCCGGTGGTGATGGTGGTCTGGTTCCGCTACCTGTTCCAGGTGCTGCTCACGGTGGCGACGGTCTCGCCGCTGCAGCGCCGCACGCTCCACCACAGCCGCCGCCCCGGTCTGCAGGTGCTGCGCGGGTTGATGCTGGTCCTGGCCACGGTGCTGGCCTTCTACAGCCTGAAGGTCATGCCGATCGCCGAGTTCACCGCCGTCGTGACGCTCACGCCGCTGGTCGTCACGCTGCTGGCGGTCTGGCGGCTGGGCGAACGGGTGACGCCGCTGGAGTGGGCGCTGGTGCTGGGCGGCATGGTGGGCGCGCTCATCGTGATCCGGCCGACGCACGACCTGTTCCACTGGGCGACGCTGCTGCCGCTGCTGCTGGTGCTGTGCAACGCGGTGTTCCAGACGCTGACCCGCCGGCTGGCCGAGGTGGACGACACGGTGACGACGCAGTTCTACACCGGCGGTGTCGGCACGCTGGCGGCGACGCTGCTGCTGCCGTGGACGTGGCAGACGCCGCAGAGCCTGCACGTCTGGGGGCTGTTGCTGCTGCTGTGCGTGGTCGGTTCGGTCGGGCACCTGTTCCTGATCATGGCCTACGCCCGTGCGCCGGTCGCGACGCTGACGCCGTTCCTGTACTGCCAGATCGCGTTCGCGGGCGTGTCGGGCTGGCTCGTCTTCGGGCATGTGCCGGACCTGCCCGCCTTCGCCGGCATGGCGCTGATCGCGCTGTGCGGCAGCCTGGGCACCTGGCTGGCCGCGAGCACGCCGCATCAGCCCAAAGGCACGCCGCCGTGACCGGGGACCGGCCGATCCGTGCCGTGCTGTTCGACTGCGATGGCACGCTGGTGGACAGCGAGCCGATCTGGCTGGCGACGGTGTGCGACGCCATCGCCGCGTTGCCGGACGGGCCGGCGATCACGCTGCAGTTCAGCGACATCGAGGGGCAGAGCATGGCGCGCAGTCTGGCCATCGTCGAAGAGCGGCGGGGCCGGCCGCTGCCCGTGGATTTCGAGGCGAGCGTGCGGGCCGAGATGGCGAGGCGATTCGAGACGGATCTGCGCGAGATTCCTGGGGCGACCGCGCTGCTGACGGCGCTGGACAAGCTGTGCATGCCGTTCTGCGTGGCGTCGAACGGGCCGCGGGACAAGATCGCGCTGGTGCTGCGGCTGACGGGGCTGGACCGCTTCGTGCCCCCGTCACGCATCTTCAGCGCGGCGGACCTCGGCCGCTACAAGCCCGATCCGGTGCTGTTCCTGCACGCGGCCGAGGCGATGGGCGTCGAGCCGGCCGCGTGTGCGGTGGTCGAGGACAGCCGGGCGGGCATCGAGGCGGGGCTGAACGCGGGCATGGCGGTGTTCGCCTACCGCCCGCACGGTCTGCCGCCCTGGCCGGCGGACCCGCGGGTGCGGCCGATCAGCCACCTGTCGGATTTGCCTGCCGGCCTGATGGCGATGGCGATCGCGTCAACCTGACACGCCGGATCGGGCAGGGCGGCGGCGGATGTCGGCCGGCTGTCGGCCAGTGCCGCTATGCTTGCGGTTCTTATGAACGAACTCGACCGTACAGCCCCCGTGCCCTCCGTGCCGACCACGACCCGCCGCCCCCGCAAGGCCAAGGCGGTCGAGACACCTGTTGCCCAGGAACCCGGTCGCACCAACGACCCCGAGGCGACGATGGCCAACATCCTCGAAGTGGCGACCCGCGAGTTCGCCGACAAGGGGCTGGCCGGCGCCCGCATCGACGAGATCGCCGCGCTGACGCGCACCAGCAAACGGATGATCTACTACTACTTCGAGAGCAAGGAGGGGCTTTACATCGCCGTGCTGGAGGAGTCCTACCGCCGCATCCGCCACATCGAGTCGGACCTGCACCTCGAAGACCTCGACCCCGAAACCGCGCTGCGCCGGCTGGTGGCCTTCACCTGCGACTACCAGCGCGAGAACCCCGAGTTCGTGCGCCTCGTGCTCAACGAGAACATGCACCGGGGCGAGTTCCTGGCCCGCTCGGAGTCGATCCAGACGCTCAACATTCCCGCCATCAACGGCCTGCGTCTGGTCTACGAGCGGGGTGTGGCCGCAGGGGTCTTCCGCGCCGGCCTGGACCCGGTGGACCTGCACATGTCGATCTCGGCGCTGTCGGTGTTCAACGTCGCCAACCGCCACACCTTCGCGCTCATCTTCAAGCTCGACTTCGACGACCCGGCTCACATCGCCGCCCGCCGCGACAGCATCGTCGAGATGATCGTGCGTTTCGTCCGCCAACCCGACTGACCGCTAGATTCCTGTCATCAGGGTTAGCCCCGATTTCAGAAAACTAACCAGTTCGTACATTACATCCTCAAGCCCTTGTTCCCCCTGAAACGTCCTGAGGAGACCCCTGATGTCCGGACCGATGAAATGGTTCTGCCACGCCATTGAAATCCTGATCGCCCTGCTGCTGGCGGTCATGGTGGTGCTGGTGTTCGGCAACGTGGTGTTGCGCTACGCCTTCAACTCGGGGATCACCATCAGCGAGGAAATGTCGCGCTGGCTGTTCGTGTGGATGACCTTCCTCGGCGCGATCGTGGCGCTCAAGGAAAACGGTCACCTGGGCACCGACATGCTGGTGTCTCGCTTTGGCCGTGCCGGCAAGCGGGTGTGTCTGGCCATCGCGCAGGTGGCGATGCTGTACGTCACCTACCTGCTGTTCACCGGCAGCCTGGCGCAGGTGCGCATCAACTGGGACGTGGAGGCGCCGGTCAGCACGCTGTCGATGGCGTGGTTCTACAGCGCGGGCATGGTGTTCGCGGTGTGTTCGGGGCTGATCCTGCTGTTCCAGTTCTGGCGCACGCTGAGCGGACAGGTCACCGATGACGAGCTGGTGCTGGTGCAGGAGTCGGAAGACCTCGCCAACGTCCAGAAATAAGCCGCACGCCCCCTCTCTGCCTCCTTCAGAAAGTCCTTCACATGACCGTCCTCATCTTCCTGGGTTCACTGCTGGGCGCGATGGCCCTGGGCATTCCGATCGCCTATTCGCTGCTGGTGTGTGGCGTCGCGCTGATGCTGCACATGGACCTGTTCGACGCGCAGATCCTCGCGCAGAACGTCATCAATGGTGCCGACTCGTTCCCGCTGCTGGCCGTGCCGTTTTTCATGCTGGCGGGCGAAGTCATGAACGTCGGTGGCCTGTCGCGGCGCATCGTCAAGCTGGCGATGACGCTGGTGGGCCATGTGCGTGGTGGTCTGGGCTACGTGGCGATTCTGGCCGCCGTGCTGATGGCCGCACTGTCGGGCTCGGCGGTGGCGGACACCGCCGCGCTGGCGGCACTGCTGCTGCCGATGATGGCCGCGGCCGGGCATGACAAGGCACGCGCCGGCGGCCTGCTGGCGTCGGCCGGCATCATCGCGCCGATCATCCCGCCCTCGATCGGCTTCGTGATCTTCGGGGTCGCGGCCAACGTGTCGATCGGCAAGCTGTTCCTAGCCGGGATCGTGCCGGGGCTGCTGATGGGGGTGTCGATCGCGTTCACCTGGTGG
>JBEANV010000097.1:0-4188 GCA_041165285.1 Pseudomonadota bacterium
AGCCCCTTGATCTTCCCCGCCCTCCCTGCCCTGCGCTGGCTGGCGCGCAGCGCCGTCGTGCTGTCGCTGCTGTGCGCGGTCGGCCTGTCCTGGCTCTTCCACCACGGCCCAGCGCGCACCGGCTGGGTCGAGCTGCTGCGCTACGTGCCGTTCCTGGCCTATGCCGTGCCGGCGGTACTCGCGCTCGGGCTGTCGTTCCTGCTGGGCTGGGCGTGGCGACTGGTTGCGGCGGGGGCACTCGGGCTGGTGCTGGTGTCGGTGATGGACCTCTCGCTTGGCCTCGGCCGCACCACCCTGCCCCCCGACGCGCCGGGCACCCGCACCGTGCGCGTCATGACCTACAACATCAAGTCCTACCGCGCCGTGTTCCGCGAGGGTGGCTTCGTGTCGCTGAACAACGAGATCGCGCAGCAGCAGCCTGACATCCTCGTCATGCAGGATGCCCGCGAGGTCTCGCGCCAGGGGGATCTGCCCTACGGCATGCGCGCGGTGTTGCCCAAGCACAAGCTCTATGCCTATGGGCAGTACGCCGTGGCCAGCCGTTTCCCGGTCAGCGGTTGCGCACCGGCCGACATGTCGCTGAAGAACGAGAAACACGAGTACGTGCGCTGCACGGTGGACATTGATGGCACCCGCATCGACCTCGTCACCGCCCACCTGCTCACCCCGCGCGAGGGCCTGAACGCCACCCGCGAGGAACGCCTGAGCGGCCTGGATGACTGGCGTGCCAACTTCGCCGACCGCCTGACCCAGGCCGACCGCATCGTCGGGGCACTGGCGCCGCTGAAGCATCCCACCATCGTCGCTGGCGACCTGAACGCGCCCGAGCACTCGGTCGTGGTGCAGACCTTCCTCGGGCTCGGCTTGCGCGACGCGTTTTCCGCGGGTGGCCGCGGCTGGGGCTTCACCCACGGGCATTCGCTCAAACCGGGGGTGAGCTTCCTGCGCATCGACCACATCCTCGTCAGCCCGGAGATCGGCGTGCGCAATGCCTGGGTCGGCTGGCGTGGCGGCTCGGAGCACCGGCCCGTGGTGGCCGATCTTGTGGTCCCCACCCGATGAGCGACGTGGTCCACAGCGCGTTCTACCGCTTCACCCGGCTGGACGATCCCGCCGCGGTCGCCGACGCCTTGCGCACGCGCAGCCGCGACGTGCTCGGCAGCCTCGTGGTCGCGACCGAAGGGCTCAGCGGCGTGGTCGCGGGGCCCGCCGTGGCGGTGGCGGCCTTCGAGGCCGCGCTGGCGGGCGACCCGGTCTTCGGCGGCGCCTTCGCCGGTCTGCACTTCAAGCGCAGCACCTGCACGACTGCACCGTTCGCCCGGATGAAGGTCCACGTCAAGCCGGAGATCGTCGCCCTCGGCCTGCCCGCCATCAGCGGCCTCGACGCAACCCGCGAACAGCGCGCCGCCACGCACCTGAGCCCGGCCGCCTGGCGCGAGTTGCTCGCGGGCGGCGACGTGGTGGTGCTCGACAACCGCAACCGCTTCGAGTGGCGGCTCGGGCATTTCCGCGGGGCGGCCGATCCGGGTGTGGACAACTTCCGCGACTTCGCCGATCTGGTGCGTACCCGGGCTCCCCTGTGGAAATCCTGTGGACAACGTGTGGCGATGTACTGCACCGGCGGCATCCGCTGCGAAAAGACCGGCGTGTGGATGCGCGAGGAACTCGGGCTGGAGGTGTTCCAGCTCGACGGCGGCATCCTGCACTACCTGCAGCACACCGCCGCTCCGCCAGATGCCGACGACCCGTGGCGCGGCGAATGTTTCGTGTTCGACAACCGCATCGCGCTGGATGCCCGGCTGCACGAAACGGCGACCACCGCCGAGCAGGTCTATGACCCGGCGCAGCCCGACGAGGCGTGGCGGCTCGACCGCGCCCGTCGGCTCGACGCGGCCACCGGCCGATGAGCCGCGCCCGCCCCGTCTGGTCCCCGCCGATGCGGGAGGGTGTCAGCGCCAGCCGCGTGGCCGTCACGCCGGGACCGTGGTCCACCGTGCTGGTGTTTCTTGTCCACAGGTTACCCACAGTTTCGCCTGAAGACTGGCGCGAGCGACTCGGGCGCGGTGAGGTGCTGGACACGCAGGGCCGGGCGGTCAGCGCCGACGATGCTTGTGTTATCCACAGCACGCTCTGGTACTGGCGCACGCTGGACACGCCCGAGCCGCGCATCCCGTTCGAGCTGGAGATCCTGTTCCAGGACGCGTGGCTGCTGGCTGTGGACAAACCGCATTTCCTGCCCATGACGCCCAAGGGCCGCTATGTGCAGGAGACGCTGCTGGTGCGCCTGAAGCGCTTGACCGGCATCGAGACGCTGGTGCCGATGCACCGGCTGGACCGGGAGACGGCGGGGGTCGTGCTGTTCTCGGTCCGGCCGGAGACGCGGCACGCCTACCAGTCGATGTTCCGGGACCGGGTGATCCACAAGGTCTACGAAGCCGTGGCGCCGTGGTCCGATGCACTGGCGGCCACGCTGCCGCTGGAGCGCCGCAGCCGGCTGGCCGAGCGCGAGGAGGCCTTCATGCAGATGCACGAGGTGCCGGGCGAGCCCAACGCCGTGACGCGCATCGACCTGATCGAGCGACACGGCCCCCTCGCCCGCTACCGCCTGACGCCGCAGACCGGCCAGAAGCACCAGTTGCGGGTTCACCTGAACGCACTCGGTATCCCGATCGTCGGTGACCGGATCTACCCGGTGCTGCAACCGGATCTCGCGCCGGGCGCCGAGCCGGATTACACCGAGCCGCTGCGGCTGCTGGCGCGGGAGATCGCGTTCACGGATCCGGTGACGGGGGAGCCGCGGCGCTTCGCGAGTCCGCGCACATTGCGTCTGGACGACCCGACGCTCACGCCATCGACGGCTTGAGAAAGATGTCCTTGTCCGGGAAGAACTGCGTGTGCAGCGGCAGCAGCGAGCCGCCCAGCGCCCGCGCATGCGCCCCGACCCGCCCGGCGAGCAGCGCCGGCTGGTGCATGCCGTCGAACTTGTAGGCGGCCAGCCGCTCGCGGGTGCGCACCAGCAGCGCGTCGATCAACGGCCGGGCCAGCGAGCCGTCGATGACCACCGCGTCCAGGTCGAGCATGGCCGCGCCGCTGGCCACTGTCATCGCCAGCGCCAGGCCGGCCTGCTCCAGCCACGGTTCGGTGTAGACCGCGTAGGCAGCGTCCATGATCGTGTCCTGCTGCACCAGCAAGGGGTCGAACCCGGCTTTCTGCAGCGCCTGCTCCAGTTGCCAGCCGGAGGCGACTTCGAGCAACTGCGGCGGCGCCACTCCGTCGCGCGCCACGCCGACGGGCAGCGAGCCGATGGCGCCCGCGTTGCCGCGGTGGCCGATGTCGATGTGACCCGACAGCACCAGCCCGCCGCCGACGAAGGTGCCGACGAAGACGTAGAGGAAGCTGCGCACGTTCTGGCCGTGGCCCTGCAGCAGCTCGGCCACGCAGGCGGCGGTCGTGTCCTTGGCGAAGCTCACCGGCAGGTGGGTCAGCGCCTCGACCTCCTGCTTGAGGTCCATGTGCTGCCAGCCGGCCAGCGCGTTGTGCGCCTGCGAACCGAGCAGGCTGGACCACTTGTCCATCGACAGCGGTGCCGTCAGCCCGAGACCGACCACGCGGCTCCACAGCGGGCCGAGCTGGGTCTGCAGCGCGTCCAGTCCTTGCTGGATGCAGGGCAGCACCTGCGCCGGATCGGGATAGGCATAGTGGAATTCATGCCGGTAACGCACCTGCCCGATGAAGTCGCAGGCCAGCACTTCGAGGCTGCGCCGGCCCACCTGCACGCCCAGGCTGATCGCGCCGTCCGGGTCAAGCGACAGCGGCACCGAGGGCTGGCCGATCTTGCCGCGGATGCGGTCCTGCTTGATGAGCAAGCCGTCGTCGAGCAGCCGGCTGACGATGACCGAGACCGTCTGCGACGAAAGCTGCGTCAGGCGGGCGAGGTCGGCCTTCGGGATCGCGCCGTGCAGGCGGATGGCCTGCAGCACGATGCGCTCGTTGAACTGGCGCATGCCGGTGTGGTTGGAGCCGCGTACGGCCCGTTCGTCGGCTTCGAAGGTCGGGGTCATCAGGTGCATCGGGATCAGGTTCAGGGAGTGGCGACGGGCTCCCGCACCAGCCGGGCCGGATCGATCGCCCCGGTGATGAGGCCGACGATCTGCTCGGGGTGGGTGTGGCGCGTCTCCAGATTCGCGA
>JBEANV010000098.1:0-4113 GCA_041165285.1 Pseudomonadota bacterium
GTCCACCATCCTCGACCTGGAAGACTCGGTCGCCGCCGTGGACGCCGAGGACAAGGTGCTCGCCTACCGCAACTGGCTCGGCATCCAGCTCGGCACGCTGACCGAGGAAGTCGCCAAGGGCAGCAAGACCTTCACCCGCCGCCTGAACGCCGACCGCATTTACACATCCCCCACCGGCCCGAACGGTGGCGAGGTCGTGCTGCATGGCCGCTCGCTGATGTTCGTGCGCAATGTCGGCCACCTGATGACCAACCCGGCGATCCTCTGGGGCGCCCCTGGCTCCAGCGATCTCAAGGAAATCCCCGAAGGCATCCTGGACGCCGTGGTGACGACGACCATCGCGCTGCACGACCTGCAGCGCCACGGCGCCAACGGCCTGAAGAACAGCCGCACCGGCAGCGTCTACATCGTCAAGCCGAAGATGCACGGTCCTGCGGAAGTCGCCTTCGCGGGTGAGCTGTTCGGCCGCGTCGAGCAACTGCTCGGGCTGCCTGACAGCACCGTCAAGCTCGGCATCATGGACGAGGAGCGCCGCACCAGCACGAACCTGAAGGCGTGCATTGCCGCTGCTTCGTCGCGCGTGGCCTTCATCAACACCGGCTTCCTCGACCGCACCGGCGACGAGATGCACACCGCCATGCACGCCGGCCCGATGCTGCGCAAGGGCGACATCAAGTCCAGCGCGTGGATCGCGGCCTACGAGCGCCGCAACGTGCTGATCGGCCTGTCCTGCGGGCTGCGCGGGCGGGCGCAGATCGGCAAGGGCATGTGGGCGATGCCGGACCTGATGGCCGCGATGCTGGAGCAGAAGGTCGGCCACCCGAAGGCCGGCGCCAACACGGCCTGGGTGCCCAGCCCGACAGCGGCGACGTTGCACGCGCTGCATTACCACCAGGTCAGCGTGTCGGCCGTCCAGCAGCAGATCGAAGCCAGCGGCGACGCCACCAACCCGGCACTGACCGACCAGCTGCTGGCCGACCTGCTGACGGTGCCGGTCGCTGCTGAAGCGACGTGGAGCGCCACCGAGCGCCAGCAGGAAATCGACAACAACGTGCAGGGCATCCTCGGCTACGTCGTGCGCTGGATCGACCAGGGCGTGGGCTGCTCGAAGGTGCCGGACATCAACGGCGTGGGGCTGATGGAAGACCGGGCGACGCTGCGGATTTCGAGCCAGCACCTGTGCAACTGGTTGCTGCACGGCGTGGTGAGCGAGGCGCAGGTGCGTGCGGCGTTTGCACGCATGGCGGTGGTGGTGGATGGGCAGAACGCCGGTGATCCGCTCTACAAGGCGCTGGCGGCGAACCACGACGGCGCGGCGTACCAGGCGGCGCTGGACCTGGTGTTCCAGGGGCAGACGCAGCCGAGTGGCTACACGGAGCCGCTGTTGCACGCTTGGCGGCTGAAGGTGAAGGCGGCGGCGATCGCCTGATCCGGCTGTCCTCGTGGCGGCGGTGGGTATGCCGAACCTCGGCATACTCGCCGACATGCCCGAAACACCCCGCCCGCGCCACTACCTCCCCCACGACACCCTGCTGAGCGTCGTCCGCCACACCCCGCTGGTGTCGATCGATCTCGTCTGCAGCAACGCGCGCGGCGAGGTGCTGCTGGGCCTGCGCCAGAACCGCCCGGCGCAGGGCACCTGGTTCGTCCCCGGCGGGCGCATCCTCAAGGACGAGCGCGTGGCCGACGCGCTGCGCCGCATCGCCGCGGCCGAACTCGGCTTCCAGCCGGACGAGGTCGCCGCCGCCCGGCCGCTGGGCGTGTTCGAGCACCTCTACCCCGACAACTTCTCCGGCACCGAGGACGTGACGACCCACTACGTCGTGCTCGCCTACGCCGTGACGGTGGGCGAGGGCTCGGTGCGCTCGCTCGACAGCCAGCACAGCGCGCTGCGCTGGTTCCCTGTGGACGAACTGCTGGCCAGCGCCGAGGTCCATGTCAACACGCGGGCGTATTTCGACGACCGCATCACCAGCACCCGCACCCCATGAAACCCCGCATTACCGTCCTCACGCTGGCGGTCGATGACCTTGACCGCGCGCTGCACTTCTACCGCGACGGCCTGGGCTTCGCGACACCCGGCATTTTCGGCACCGAGTTCGAACACGGCGCGGTGGTCTTCATCGACCTGCAGCCCGGCCTCAAGCTGGCCCTCTGGCCGCGCCGCAGCCTCGCGCACGACACAGGCCTGCCGCTGCAGCCGCCGAGTGCCACTGAGCTGTCTCTGGGCCACAACGTGCGTTCGCGCGAGGAGGCCGATGCGGTGATGGCAAAGGCCGCCGCCGCGGGTGCCGTGGTGGTCAAACCGGCGCAGGACACCTTCTGGGGCGGCTACGGCGGCTACTTCCAGGACCCGGACGGGCACCTGTGGGAAGTCGTCTGGAACCCGCACCTGCTGCCGGATGACTGATCCGCGGCGCAGCGGACCTCGATCTGGCTCGATCGCGCTGACCAGCTCATTCCGGGGGGCGCAGATCAAGGGGTTCTCACTAGCAGACAAGCGAGGGCGTGCAGTAAGCTGGGTCAGCCCCTCGTGGTCGAAACAATGCTTGGAAGTCGTCGCCGAATGAGTCTGAACAAATCTCCGGTCGTGCTGGGCAAGGACCACTTTCGCGAGTTGTATCAAACCGAACTCGAGCAGGAGGCCGAGTGGCTGCGGCGAGGCGCAACGGAGAAGGTCAATTCGATCGAGCAGTTCCTGCGCGCCCACGATCTCCAACCTCGCCGGTTGGTGGAGCTGGGCTGTGGCGTCGGTGCGGTGATCACGGAATGTCAGCGCAGGAAGCTGGCAGAGACCTACATGGGTGTGGATTATTCGCACGAGGCCATCGCATACCTGCGCAGCAATGCCTCCGGCATTCAGGCCATGCAGGGGGATATCACCGACCCGCAGTTCCGCGTCGACGAGCCGAGCGACGTCGTTGTCGTCAGCCACGTGCTGGAACATCTGGAAGAGCCCGCCCGTTTCCTGGCCTCCATGCAGCGCGCGCTGAAGTTCTCGCACGCGGTCATCGAGGTGCCCCTGGAAGACCTGGTGGCGAGCCGTGTGAAAGCGATCCTGAAGGACCGCACGGGCAATGTCGCCGGGCATGTCCAGTTCTTTACCGCCGCGTCCTTCGAGGCGTTGATCGAATCCTGCGGACTGCGCATCGTTGACCGGCGGACCTATGTGCCGGTGCTCGACATGGACACGATCCGCTTCGTGTCGCAGAAGGACGGGCTGGCACCGCACCGCTACTGGCTCAAGGCCGTCACCAACCATTACCTGCCGCAGTGGCTCATGCCGTGGTGGAAGCGGCTGTACTACGCGCACCACGCGGTGTTGTGCACTGCGCGGTAGGTGCACGGGCGGCGCGTGCTACTCAATCGCAATCCGATCGATCCACCGCACCCCCGCCGCCACGTCCTCCCGCAGCGCCGGCCGGTAAGGCGGCTTGTCGGTCTGCGCGGGCGGCGCGCTGATCAGGTTCAGGTCGATCGACTGCGGCCTGCCCACCAACCCCGTGTCGGTGCGCTCCAGCTTGTAGTACAGCCCGTTCCACAGCTTGGCGCCGAACTCCTTGGGCAGCTTGAACAGGAACAGCAGGTGGTGCTCCAGCCAGCCCAGGTCGGTGACCGTCACGGTGCCCGGGTTCGGGTAGGGATACGGCACATGGCAGCTCACCTCGCCGCCGCCTTCGACGCACTTGAACTCCTTCATCGACAGGAAATGGTCGGTGAATTTGGCGTGGTCCATGTGGACAGCGAAGGCGATTCGGCCGTCCGGGCGGGGCGTGAAGTCCACGGTGCCGAGGGTGAGGCGCTGCTGGTCGCGGGTGTGGGCGACGAGGATCTTGGTGCCTTGCAGCTCCCAGGCGACGGCGGTGTTAGAGGCCATCGCCGCCGCCAGTCCGGCGGTCAGCAGCCAGAAGCGGGCAATCCGTGCGGGGCGTGCGGGCATGGGGTTTCCTCCTCGGTCGCACACGTTGCACGACACCCGGCCAGCGTAGCAGCTCGCTCAGGCCGCGCCAGGCGCGAACACCCGCAGGCGGTGGCCGTCGGGGTCGGCGGCGGTGAAGGTGAAGCCGAAGTCCATCGCGACGGGCGCTTGCAGGATGGTCAGCCCCTTGGCGG
>JBEANV010000099.1:0-5625 GCA_041165285.1 Pseudomonadota bacterium
CAGTTACCTGCGCCTGCTGGACCTGCGGCTGACTCCGCTGCGCAACGGCGCCCGCCTGCTGATCGAGCAGAGCATGGCGCTCACCAGCAGCGAGCTGTCCAACCTGTCGCGTGACGCGCTGGTGTTGGGACAAAACCCCGCGCTGACCGCCGCCATCAGCGCCGACAATCTGCCGGCGACTGGCACGGCCTTGCTCACCTTCGCCCGAGCCTCGCGCCCCTATGCGCGCATCGCCTGGATCGACGATGCTGGCCGCGAGCGCAGCCGCATCGACAACACCGACGGCATCGCCACGCTGGTCGAATCCGCGCGACTGCGGCGCGCGGCAGCCGAACCCTGGTTGAAATCCCTGTCCGACCTGCTGCCCACCGAGGCCCGCTTCACGCCACTCGACCACCGCGAAGGCACCGTCTGGCTGCGGGCTGCCTCGCCGGTGTACGACGGGCGCGGGCGGCAGCGTGGCATGGTGGTGGTCACGCTCGATCTGCGCCGATTGCTGACACAGCTGCAGGCCCTCGACAGCACCGGCATCGACCCGGTTCAGCTCGTCGGGCCGGATGGCAGGCAGGTCGAGGCCGGCTCGGCAGTGCCCGGCCTGCCCTTCACCGACCCGGGCCTGTGGCAACTGATGCAGGAACAGGGCCGCGGCCGGCGCGAAGGTGCCGACGGCATGTGGCATTTCCAGGATTTCCTGCCCACCGAGCCCGGCCCCGGCCGGCTGGCGTCCGCGCCCTGGCACTTCGTCGCCCACGTTCCGGCCGATGCCGTCGGGCAACTGCGCCGCGCCAGTGCGTGGCAGAGCGGGGGGGGCAGCGCGCTGGCGCTGGTGCTGGCGTTCTGGGCCACCGGGCGGCGGCGGCAGATCGAACGCGAGCGCGAGCGGCTGCTGGCCGATCTGCAGACCAACCACCGCGCGCTGGCGGCCGCCAAGGCCGACGCCGAGGCCTCGCTGCAGCGGCTGCAGCAATTGCAGGCCGAGCTGGTACAGGCCGAAAAACTGGCCTCGCTGGGCCTGCTGGTGGCCGGCGTCGCGCACGAGCTGAACACCCCGCTGGGCAGTGCCACGGTCACGGCCTCGACGATGACGCGCCGGCTGGACGACGCGCTGCGCAGTGCGCAGGCCAGCGGACTCACGCCACAACAGATCCACTCGGTGCTCGACAACCAGCGCATCGGGCTGGACATCATCGACCACAGCCTGGGCCGCGCCGGTCAGGTGATCCGATTGTTCAAGCAGCTCGCGGTGGACCGGGGCGCCGTCGAGCGCCGGGTGTTCGCGCTGGACGACGTGCTGAGCGACGTGCAGCGCCTGCTTGCCGCACGCCAGATCGCACCCGAGGTCGCGCTGTGCATCGAGCCGGCGCCCGGCCTTGTGCTCGACAGCTACCCCGGCCCGCTCGGGCAGGTGGTCGAGAACCTGGTCGGCAATGCGCAGCTGCATGCCTTCGAGTCCGACATCCAGCCGCCGCCACCGCGCTCGGCTCCCGCCGAAATCCGCGTGCGCAGCCAGCTCGATCCGCACGGCGGCCTGCTGGAGATCGTGGTCATGGACAACGGCCGCGGCATCGACGCCGAGGTGCTGCCACGCATCTTCGACCCCTTTTTCACCACCCGGCGCGGCCGCGGCGGCACCGGCATCGGCCTGCACCTGTGCCACCACTTCTGCACCCAGGTGCTGGGCGGCCGGGTGACGGTGACGACCAGCCCCGGCCAGGGCAGCCGGTTCACGGTGCAGATTCCGCTCAAGGCGCCTTGAGCGCCACGGCAGCCGCCGGCGGGGCTTCGGGCGGCGGGCGGCGCAGGCCCACACCCTCGCGCCGCAGCAGGTCCAGCACGGCCAAGTTGACCTCCGAGCGCACATTGCCCTGGCCGTTTTCCGGGTCGGTGATCCAGAAGTAGAGCGTCAGCTCCAGCGCATCGGCCGCGAAGGCGGTCAGCTGCACCGCCGGTCCGGGTTCCGCCAGCACGCGTGGCACGGCCTTCATCGCCGTGATCAGGTGCTCGCGCAGCCCCGCCACGTCGGTGTCGTAATCCACCCCGACCAGGGTACTGAGCAGCACATTGCGGTCGGCCAGCGACAGGGTCTGCACGGTGGTCGTGATCAGCGTCTCGTTGGGCACGATGGCCTCGCGGCCGGACGGGGCACGGATCAAGGTATAGCGAGTGGTGATGTCGGTGATCACGCCCTCGAAATCGGCCACTTTCACCACGTCACCGATGCGCAGCGCCCGCTCGGCCAGGATGACAAAACCGCTGACGTAGTTGGCCGCGAGTTTCTGCAAGCCCAGGCCGATGCCCACACCGAGCGCACCGCCCAGCACCGACAGCGCCGTCAGGTCGATCCCCACCGCCGAGAGCGCCAGCAGCAGCCCGATCGACAGCAGCGCCGCACGCAGCACATTGGCCGCCACCTTGCGCAGCGACAACTGCGCGCCGGCCGCGCCGGCCAGCAGCCGCGCCTCCAGCGCCGCCGAGATCCACAGCGCCACCACCAGCACGAACCCCGCCGACAACGCGCCCTCGATCACGTTGCGCAGGCTGATCGGATGGGCACCCACCTTCCAGCGGATGTCGTCGAGTTCGTCCAGCAGGGCCGGCAGCAGGCCCGTCACCCACATCACCATGCCCAGCCAGGCAATCCACGAGATCGTCCGCTCCGCCGCCCGCACCAGCGACGACGCCGGAAACGCCAACCGCAGCACCCGCACGCTCAGCCGGATCGCCACCAGCGACAGCAGCACCGGAATCGCCAGCCGGAACACCGCCAGCGAATGCCCCAGGTCGAGCAGCACCCGGCGCGCCACATAGGCCAGGGCCAGCGCCAGCACCGGAAACAGCACGCCATCGACCACGTGGGCGCCGAACCAGATCGAGCGGGGGTTCGGCACCTCCTGCACGCCACGCCGCAATCCCCACACCACCAGCCACGTGGCCAGCAGCACGGACGCCAGCACCCCCAGCTCGACCAGGGACGACGGCCGCGCCAGAGACGCCAGCAGGGTGGGCAGATCGGTCACGGGAAAAGGCGTCATGGCGGGGTGTCGGGCTCGGCAGGGTCGGGCGCCGATTCTGCCGCCAAGCCCGCGGGTCTGCCGTGTCGGGGTGTACGCGACAATCCCGCCATGAGCCTGCCCGACGATCCGAGCCCCGCGCACGACATCGACATCGCCCTTCTTCACGTCGACGAGGTGCTGATCGTCGTGCGCAAACCGGCCGGGTTGCTGTCGGTGCCGGGCCGGGGGCCAGAACGGGCGGACTGCGTGTCGGCGCGGGTGCAGCGGCGACTGCCCGACGCACGGATCGTGCATCGGCTCGACATGGCGACGTCCGGGCTGCTGCTGATGGCACGAGGCGCCGAGGCCCAGCGCCTGCTGAGCGCCGCCTTCGCCGAGCGCCGTGTGGCCAAGCGGTACACGGCGGTGGTGGCCGGCCAGATCGGCGCCGACCGCGGCGAGGTGCACCTGCCGCTGATCTGCGACTGGCCGAACCGGCCGCGCCAAATGGTGGACCACGCCCGCGGCAAGCCGGCGCTCACGCGCTGGCAGGTGCTCTCGCGCCAGCCCGGTGACGACACGACCCGGGTCGAACTCGAACCCGTCACCGGACGCTCGCACCAGTTGCGGGTCCACCTGCAATCGATCGGACACCCCATCGTTGGCGACGAACTCTATGCCCCGGCGCACTGGCAGCAAGCGGCCCCGCGCCTGTTGCTGCACGCCTGCCACCTCGCCTTCGTGCATCCATTCGGCGGCAATGCGCTGGCGTTCGACGACCCGGCAGCGTTCTGACCCTGCGCAGGGCAGCGGCGTGGAAGGCAAAAAAATGCCCTCCGCCTGATCCAGTCGGAGGGCAAATGCTCTGATGCGCCGACCACGAAGGCCGTGAAACCGTCGATCGACGGGGTCTAGACTAGCGCGCCGCCGGGCGCCGCCGTACTAGGGAATGCGTTGACTCATTTTCGGGAACTCCCGAACGGGCGTGCAATCCTGACGCTATCCGGCACCGGTCATTGCGGCGGACGGTTGCGGGCCGGAATGCCCAGCGCGGTGTGTCCCGGCGGCACGTCCTTGAGCACGACAGCGTTGGCCCCAACCCGGGCGCCATCACCCACCTGCACCCCGCCAATGATCTTGGCGCCCGAACCGACGAAGATGTCGTCACCCAGCCGGGGAAAAGCACCGCGGTTCTCGCCGATGACGACCCCGCTTTCCAGCCACACATTGCGCCCACCGCGCACGCTGGAGTTGATCACCACGCCGATCGGGTGGATCAGCACGAAGCCCGGACCGAACTGCGACTTCACCCCGATCACGCAGCCGTTGAGCCACTTGTTCAGGATGTGCGGCAACAACGCCAGCGGCGCCAGCCCGATGCGCGCCAGCCAGGCCTGCAGACGGTAGAGCGCGTTGGCCAGCGTACCGTCGGCGAGCACCACCTTGAGCAGCGAGACGGGCGGGCCACCCTCACCGTAGAGCACCTGCTTGGCACGCAGGTCAGACAGCAGCAGCTTCATGGGCAGCGCACCTCAGCGTTCCTTGACCTGCGCACGGAAATCGACCAGCGCCAGGATGTTGTTGCGCCACTGGCGTTCACGGGCGATGTAGGCGCGCGCGGCCTGGCCGATTTTCTGCAGCGCAGGTAGATCGCGGCTGCGCTGCAAGACCATGCCAACGGCGCTTTCCAGATCCCCTGCCTTGAACAGCCAGCCAGTCTCGTTCTCCTTGACCACTTCCTTGATCGGCACGAAGTCCGGCGCGATCGGCGCAATGCCGCAGGCCATGAACTCGAACAGCTTGACCGGCGAGGTGTAGTCACCCGCGCTCGGCAGCACCGCCATGTCCATCGCCGCCAGCAGCCCCGGCACCTCGTCGTGCGAGACGCGGCCCGTCAGGATCACCTGCTGCCCCAGGCCGTTCTTGGTCACGAACTCCTGCACGGTCGGGAAGGTCGCACCGTCACCGACCAGCAGCAGCTTCAGGTGCGGGTTGGCCTTCAGGCGGTCGGCGATCTTGTAGACGAACTGGTCGATCGCGTGCCAAGGAACGAACGCGCCCAGGTAGCCGCAGACCACTTCGCCGTCCAGCAGCCCCCACTTGGCGCGTGTCGTCGCGCGCTGCTCGGGCGTGAAGCTGAACTTGTCGATGTTGGCCGCGTTGTGCGAGACCGAAGACGGGGCGATGTGGCCGTGTGCCTTGGTGACGCGGTCGCGGAAGGCGCCGGAGACGAACACCAGCCCGTTGGCCCGCCGGAACACCCAACGCTCGATCATCGTCGCCAGCTTCAGGAAGAACAGCGGGCGCACGCGGTAGACGGTGGCCGAGTCGTTGACCTCCAGGATCACCGGGATCTTGCGCGCCCGACCGATCATCACCGCGACGAACATGTAGAGGGAGTAGCGCTCGTAGATCAGGTCCACGTCCTTGTGCGCGTTCAGGTACTCCCGGATGCGCCAGCCCGACATCAGGTTGTAGCCCAGCTCGACCAGTTCGAACAGCGGCTCCGGCAGGCTGGTGACCCACTTCATCCAGGGCCGCGCCTGCTTGGTCGGGCTCAGTGCCTTGGGGCTCGCGTACGGATCGGCGCCGGGCAGCGAAATGATGTCCACGGTCACGCCTTCGGCGCGCA
>JBEANV010000100.1:0-9405 GCA_041165285.1 Pseudomonadota bacterium
GCACCGCCTGCAGCAGTTGCCCGACCCGCTCCTGCGCCTCGGCCAGCGGCGTGTCGGGCAGGGCGATCAGGAACTCCTCGCCGCCGATGCGCCCGCAGACATCGTTGCGGCGCAGGCTGCCTTGCAGCAGCCGGGCAAAGTCGCACAGCACCTGATCGCCCGCGAGGTGGCCACGCTGGTCGTTGATGCGCTTGAAGTGGTCCAGGTCCGCCAGCCCGACACAAAGTGGCTGTGCGACCAGATCTGCCGACAGCAGCCCCTGCAACCGAGACAGCACAAATGCCCGATTGCCGATGCCGGTCAGCGCATCGGACTGGCTGGCGCGCACGGCCAGGTCGTGCGCGGCGCGCAGTTGCCGGTGGTCCTGTCCGAGGTCGGAGATGTCGATGCCGAAACACAGCATCCAGCCGTCTGCACCGACCGTCTCGGTCATCAGCATCCAGCGGCCGTCCACCAGATCGGCTTCGATCTTGCGGAAAGGCTGCTTGCCGCGCCGCGACGCTGCCGACGCCAGCCAGTGTTCGAAGTCGTCCGTCTGCACCGCGGTGGCCTGGTTCTGCCGGTGGTTGGCACGCATCAAGTCCATCCAGCTTGGCGTGGTGTGCGCGCTCAGGCCGAACAGGGTCCGGAATGCCGGGTTGGCCCAGCGCAGCAAGTCCCGCTCGTCGAACAGCGCCACGCAACACGGCGTGCCTGTGAAGAGCGCCAGGAGGTGCGGCAGGAGTTCGGTGGGGAGGTTGGCTGGCATGGGTCTCCACCATGTCGGCGGAATCGGCGGCGGGTTGAGTGGTGACATCCACGGCTTCGGGTTTTCCTTGCCGCGACGTGGCCGGGGCCGGGGCAGATGCGCTTGACGCCCGCTGCCGCTGGCGCTCGAATCCACCCATGTCCACCGACCGCACCTTCATCGACCACATCGCCGACCAGCTCCACGGCCACGGCGCCTTCACCCACCGCAAGATGTTCGGCGAGTACGCGCTCTACCTCGACGCCAAGGTTGTCGCGCTGGTCTGCGACAACCAGCTCTTCGTCAAGCCGACCGAGGCGGGCCGGGCGCTGCTCGGGCCGGACGCCGCGATGGCGCCGCCGTATCCGGGCGCGAAACTGCATTTCCAGGCGTCCGACCTGATCGACGAGCGGGAAGCGCTGGCCCGGCTGCTGCGGGTCACCGCGGAGGCGCTGCCCGAGCCGAAGCCGAAGAGGCCGAAAGCGCCGCGCCTCAGTGCGTCATGATCATCGCCGTCAGCTCCTCCAGGCTCGTGTCCTCCTTGCGCACCGCACGCAGCACGGCACCGTGCGAGATGACGACGAAGCGGTCGCAGACCTGGTAGGCGTGGTAGAGGTTGTGGGTCACGAAGACACAACTGTTCCCGCTGTCGGCGATGTCACGCATGATCGCCAGTACCTTGTTGGTCTCGCGCACCGACAGCGCGCTGGTCGGCTCGTCCAGCAACAGGATGTCGCGCTTGAAATGCACCGCCCGGGCAATGGCCACCGCCTGCGCCTGGCCGCCTGACAGCTCCTCCACCAGCAGGTCGGGCGAGGTGATGCCGGCGATCTTGACGTGCTCGTTGAGGATCTGCATCGCCGTCTCGCGCATCTGGCGCATCTTCAGCAGCCCGAACGGGCCGCGCACCTCGCGCCCGGCGAAGATGTTGCGCAGGATGGACATCGACTTCACCAGCGCGATGTCCTGGTAGATGGTCTGGATGCCGGCCAGCTCCTCCGAGTCCTTGCGCGAACGCACGCGGATCTCGCGGCCCTCGCGCAGGAAGCGGCCCTCAGTCGGCTCGATCACGCCGGAGAGGATCTTGATCAGCGTGGACTTGCCCGCGCCGTTGTCGCCGAGCAGGCCGACGACCTCGCCGCGGTGGATTTCCATGTCCACGCCCTGCAGCGCCTGGACGTGGCCGTAGGACTTCTTGATGCCTTGCACGGCCAGCAGTGGCGCGCCGACGGCAGCCGTTCGGGAGGGTTGCGACATGGTTTCCAGTCTCCGTGCTCAGTATTTTTTCTTCGCGGCCTGGTTCAGCGTCACGCCGAACACGATCACCACGCCGACAAACAGATCCAGGTAATAGGCCGGCAGCCGCGTCAGCAGGATGATGTCCTTGACGAGGTGGAACATGCAGGCCCCGACCACCACGCCCAGCACCGAGCCGCGCCCGCCCGTCAGCGCGATGCCACCCATCACGCAGGCGGCCACCGCCTCCAGTTCGAGGAAGGCCATCGGTTCGGTGGTGGCGGTGCCCAGGCGAACCATGGCGATGCAGCCGGCCAGCACCGTGAACACCGAGCACAGCACGAAGGCCCACAGCTTGGTCCGGCGCACGTCGATGCCCACCTGCTGCGCCGCGGTGCGGTTGCCGCCGACGGCGAAGAAGTGGTTGCCCAGCCAGTGGCGGTTCAGCAGCACATGCGCGCCCAGTGCCGCGACGAGGTACCAGACGAACTGCATCTGCACCACGCCGAACAGCTCGCCCGTCAGCAGCGCCTCGAACCATTCCGGCGGCGTGAAGATCAGCGGCTGGTTGCCCGAGACGATCTGGCCGCCGGAGCGGAAGATGAACAGCGTGCCCAGCGTCGTGATGAACGAGGGGATGCCGAAGCGGGTCGTGATGAAGCCGTTGAGCAGCCCGATGGCAATGCCGACCGCCAGCGCCGCCGCCACGCCGACGAGGATCGGCGCACCGTTGACGTAGCACAGCACCATCACGTAGGAGCTGAGGCCGAACACCGCGCCGATCGACAGGTCGTACTCGCCCGCAATCATCAGCAGCCCGGCGCCCAGCGACATGATCCCCAGCGTCGGCAGCGCCCGCATCAGGATGTTCATGTTCGCGGTGGACAGGAAGCGGAACTGCTCCGGCCACAGCAGTCCGGCCACCACGCACAGCCCGAACACCACCAGGAATACCGCGGTGACGTTGCCGGCGGGGTGGGTGCGCATGCGGTCGAGGGCACCATGCCGGGTGTAGCGCGTTGCGCTGGCGGAGAAAGTCGTCATGTCTTCGCCCGGTTGCCGGCGGCGCCGACGTTGCTGTTGAAGATGACCGACGCGATGACGATCGCACCGACGAAGGCGGGCGAGTATTCGCCAGGCGCACGCACCAGCACCAGCAGGTTCTCCACCACGACCAGCAGCGTGGCCCCCAGCACCATGCCGAGCACATTGCCGCGTCCGCCGAACAGGTGGACCCCGCCGACGACGCAGGCCGCGATCGACGCCAGTTCCAGCCCGTTGAGCGTGGAGGCGGGCGAGACCACGCCGATGCGCGCAGACTGCAGCACGCCGGCCAGTGCCGCACAGACCGCGCACACCACGAACGCCAGCACCTTGATGCGGCGCGTGTCGATGCCGTTTTTCTCCGAGGCGTCCACATCGCCGCCGGTGGCCATCAGGTGGTTGCCGAAGGTGTGCCGGGTCAGCAGCACCACGGCCAGCAGCGCCACCCCCAGCAGCCACAACGCCTGGGCATAGACAGGGCCGAACAGCGTGCCTGCCGTCAGCGCGTGGAAGGTGTCGCCCAGGTCGAACGGGATCGGGCCGGGCTGGCCGGTCTTCGGGTCGATCGCCACCCAGCGCGACACGCCGCGCAGGAAGAACATCATCCCCAGCGTGGCGATGAACGACGGCACCCGCAGGCGCACCGTCACCAGCCCGTTGACCAGCGCGACCACGACCGCCACCGCCAGCCCGATCAGCAGCGCCAGCCCCGGATGCAGCGCCCAGCGGACACTGGCGATCGCCACCACGTAGGGCACGACGGTGTAGATGCCGGCCACCGAGAGATCGAACTCGCCGGAGATCATCAGGAAGCCGGCGCCGATGGCGACGATCGCCATGATCGGCACCTGCTGCGACAGCACCCCCAAATTGCCCGCCGTGTAGAAATTGAATTCCCCCGGATAAGCCAGGCTGGCGAATACCGTCGCCAGCCCGACCATGACCGACAGCACCCCGATATTGGCCGCGCTGCTGCGCATCAGCAACCGCTGCCAGGTCAATTCCCGGTACCGGGTTGACGCGGCCTGGGTGGCCGCAGTTTGCGACGCATGGGTCATGGTTTTCTCTTGGCGACCGATTCGGGGTTATTCAGGGTTCAGCGGCAGGTCAGCGGTATTTGCCGGTGTACTTGTTGACAATATCGACCGTGCTCTTGTCGATCAGGCCGTTGGAGCTGTTGAAACTCGCCGGCGCGAGGCCGTAGCGCACCTTGTAGGCGGCCATCATCACCGGCATGAAGCCCTGCCAGAACGGCTGCTGATCGACCGAGGCGGTGGTGCGGCCGGCCTTGATGTTCTCGCTGATCTTGGGCGTCAGGTCGAAGCCGCCGTTGGGCACGTTCTTCAGACCCGCTTCCTGGATCGCCTTGGGCGCCACTTCGGTCGGCGCGCTGGCCAGGCCGATCACGCAGGCCGTCTTGGGGTTGGACAGCAGGTACTGCGTCATCACGGTCAGCGCCTCTTCGGCACTGTCGCCGCCGCGGATGATCTCGCCGCTGACACCCGCCGCCTTGAGCGCCTTCATGACCCCTTCGCCACGGGCGGCGATGTGCGGCTCCTCGATCTTGCCGCCGGCCACGACACACTTGGCGCCTGCCTTGATGCCGTGCTGCTGCACGATCCGGTTGGCAATCAGTTCGCCGGAATCCACGAAGGACGCGCCGACATAAGCCTCGCGGGCGTCCGCCGCCTTGGCGCTGTCGGCGTTGGAGGCGATCACGGTGATGCCCATCGACATCGCCTTCTTCAGCGGCTTGGACATCGCCTCCGGATGCACCAGCATCGGGATGATCGCGTTCTGCTTGTTGGCAATGGCCTGCTCGATCAGGTTGACGTTCTTGGCCGGGTCGGAGTCGGCGTTCTGGAAGTCCACCTTGACGTTGAACATCTTGGCCGCCTCGCGGGCGCCGTTGAGCATCGGCTCCCAGAACGGGTGCCCGAGGCAGCAGTGGGTGATGAGCGTCACGTCCACGTCGGCGTTGTCGAGCTTGGCGTGGGCCGCCGGCGCCAGGAAGGCCGTGGACACGAAGGCCGCAGCGGCAAGGGCGCCGGGCAGCAGGGTTTTCAGCGTGGTCATCTGGTGTCTCCTACATATTGATGGACAGGCGGGTCGGCCGATGTCTCAACTCGAACAGCGAAAAAGAAACGAGCCGCGACATGGATTGACTTTAATGAAGATGGTCACATTATTGGAAATTATTTTCCCGGTGTTTTTACCTACGGAAATATTTTTCCAAAACGCACGGACTTATTCCCTGGCGAATGGGTCGCCAGGGTTTTCAGGCAATATCTGAAAATACGCTGAAACTATTCAGGCGGTCACGCCCGGCAATGGTCGGTTCACTTGGTGGCGCGTGTCCCGCGCCTGCACGGTCAGCGCCGGCCAGACCTCGGCCCACGCCGCCCAGACGCTCGGGTAGACGGGCGGGCACTGGTCACGGATCGCCACATGCAGCGCGGGCAGGCGGTGCCACGGCACCATCGGACAGGTGTGGTGCTCGATGTGGAAGTTCATGTTGCAGTACAGCCACTGGAACACCGGGTTGGTCACGAAGGTCCGCGTGTTGAGGCGGTGGTCATGCACGTCCTCGGCCAGTCCGGCGTGCTGCGTCACGTTGAACAACTGCGCGAAGAAGCAGCCGTAGAAGCGCGGCAGCACGATGTACATCGCCGGCAGGAGGCTCTGCGCCCAGACGCAGGCGCCGATCGTCAAGGCAAACACCAGCACATACGCCCGCGACGACCACACCACCTTGGCGCGCTCGCTGTCGGGAATGAAGTGGTGGCCCTGCTCGATCAGGCGGCCGGTGGCGTGCCAGCAGATGTGGGCGATCTGGACCGGCCCCGAGCGCAGGAAGAAGAAGTCCAGCAGCACGTTCAGCCGGTTGGCCGGCCGCGGCACGGCGATCTCCGGATCCTGGCCGACGATGACCGTGTGGGTGTGGTGGCGCGTGTGGCTCCAGCGCCAGTAGTGGCCCTCGTGCAGCGTCATGAAGGCGTTGAGGTGGTAGAGCGCCTCGTTGAGCCAGCGGGTCTTGAAGGGGGTGCCGTGCGAGAGTTCGTGCGCGCGGTGGTCGCTGGTCGAGTAGAGGATGCCGTAGGCCAGGAACCAGGGCGCCGCCCACACCGTCCCCCACGTCAGGTAGCCACCCACGCCGGTGACGGCCATCAGCGCCAGCCACAACCCGTAGTTCCACAGCGACTCGGCATCCGTGCGCTTCATCAGCGCCTTCATCCCCTTGCGGTCCACCTGCGGCGTGAACCAGAGGGCGTTGACCTCGCCCTCGAACTCGTCGCGGCGCAGGTCGCCAGCGGGGGCGCGGTCGTCACGCAGGGCGTAACGTGCGTAGAGGTCTGTCATGGGGCTTGTCTCCATCCGGGGGCGCGGTCGGTGTCGCGGCCCTCCTGCGGGTTTGCGTGAACGAATTCATCTTAGAAGCCCGTTTCCATCCGGGCGAGCACATGGAAAAATAAGACCTCAGATCACCTCATGGACGCCGCTTCGGCTGACATCAACATGGCAGGAAAAAAAGCCTCGCGCCCGACGATGGAGGACGTGGCCCACGCCTCCGGCCACAGCCTGGCGACCGTGGACCGCGTGCTCAATGGCCGCAGCAACGTGCGCGCCGACACCGCGCAGCACATCCGCGAGGCGGCCGAGGCGCTGGGCTACTTCGCGGCGGGCGTGATCCGCGAGCGGCTGCGCGAGGTGCGGCCCCGGCGCACGCTGGGCTTCCTGCTGCAGCGGCCGGACGCGGTGTTCTACCGCGGGCTGACGGACGAGCTGGTGCGGGCGACCAAGGCGTGCGCGTCGATCCAGGGCCGGGCGGTGGTGGACTACGTGAAGAGCCAGTCCCCCGAGCTGGTGGCCGAGCACATCGTCCAGCTCGGCACCCAGGCGGAGGCGCTGGCCGTCGTCGTCGCCGACCATCCGCTGGTGACCGAGGCCATCGACCAGCTCCGGGCGCAGGGCGTGCCGGTCTTCGCGCTGATCTCGGACCTGGGCGCCGCCAGTCTGGCCGGCTACGCGGGCATGGACAACCGCCGGCTCGGCCGAACCGCCGCCTGGCTGCTCACCGAGCTGGCGAACGCGCCAGGCAAGGTGGTGATGTACGTCGGCAGCCCGCGCTTCCACTGTCAGGAGCTGAGCGAGATTTCCTTCCGCTCCTACATGCGCGAGCACGCACCCGCCTTCGAGCTGCTCGACACCATCACCACGCTGGAAAGCGAGGACTACGGCGAGGAGCGCACCCACGACCTGCTGCAGCAGCACCCGGATCTGTGCGGCTTCTACATGGGCGGCAGCGGCATCGAGGGCGTCGTGCGGGCGCTGCGCACCCGCCGGGCGCCGCAGCGCATCATCGGGGTCGGCAACGAGCTGACCAGCGTGACCCGCTCGGCCCTGCTCGGCGGGCAGTTCCACGCCGTGCTGTCACACCCGCTGCCCCTCCTGTGCAGCGAGCTGGTGGGGCGCATGGCCGAGGCGCTGGCGCAGCCCGAGGCGGTGGTGCGGCCGGTGATCGTGCCGCTGGAGATTCACTTGCCGCAGAGCGTCTGAACCGACCGCACCAGCCAGTCCACCGCCGCCGCCAGCAGCACCGGGCCTTGCGCCGGGTCGAAGTCCCGCGGGTCCGGCCCGACCACGCCCCACAGCGGATGCCCGGTGGTGTGGCGCTGCGGTCCCCAGCCGTCTTCCTCGATGTCGCCGGTGCGTGCCGGTTTCGGCGGCAACTGCCCCAGGTCCACGCGGTCCGGCCACAGCGCGTGCAGCAGCGTCGTCTCGAAGACGCCCGCGTGGTCCGGGCGGATCGGCGACGGCGCGATCTCGTTCATCGACAGCGCCAGCACCCGCATCGCGTGGCCACCCGCGTTCCAGCGCGTGGCGATGGCGCGGACCATCGCGATCTGCTCGTCGGCGAAGTGCCCGGTGAACAGCACGGCGCAGCCCACGCCGAACTGGTCGAGCCGCGCCAGCGCCAGCGACAGCAGCGCGACCAGCGCACCCTCGTCGGGCAGCATCACCGTCCACGGGTACTGGCCATGGCCGCCGCCGGTGCCGAAGTGCAGCGGTGGATAGACCAGCCCGCCGTCCCGCTCGGCCGCCCGCAGGCACACACCGTGCGCGGTCAGCGCGTCGAGGCCCACGGGCAGGTGCTCGGCGTGCCACTCGATGGTGCCCAGCGGCAGGTACACCACCGACCGCGCCGCCAGCGCCGACCGGATTTCGTGGGGCCGCAGCCGTTCGAGCTGGTGTGTGGTGGGTGTCGGTGTCATCGGTAGTAGTTCCGGATCCAGGTGTGCGGCGGCAGTTGCGCCAGCAGCTCGGGCGGGAAGGCGGCGCCGTCCGCATGCACGAGGTTCAGGTCCACCTCGGCGCGGTTCTTCATGCCCGGGATCAGCGTCGAGACCTGCGGCGCACTCAGCACGTAGCGCATGGCCGCCTCGGCCAGCGTCGGGTAGTAGGGCCGGCACAGCGCCTTGAGCGCCTCGACCCGCGCCAGCGTCTCGGCAAACCGCTCGCCCCGGAACATCTGGTGCGGCACCGACCCGGCCGGCCAGCCCGCGTAGGTGTCCGCCGTCCAGTGGCCGACCAGCGACCCCGAATCCAGCGGCACGCGGGCGATGAAGCCGGTGCCGGTCGCCTCGCCCGCCGGGAACAACCGCTCGCGGGGCCGCTGCTCGAACAGGTTGTGGACCACCTGCACGGCATCCACCAGCCCGAAGCGCGCCAGGTCGATGCCCTCGTCCGGCCGGAAATCCCGCAGCGACACGCCGATCTTGTCGATCTTGCCCTCCGTGCGCAGCGCGTTCAGCGTCTCCAGCCAGTCCAGCGCCTGCAGCCCGTCGGGCATCCAGCTGTGCAACTGGAACAGGTCGATCCGCTCCACGCCCAGCCGCCGCAGCGACTGCTCGACGCTGTCGCGCAGGTACCAGGCGGGAAAGCGTCCGCGCATGGCGGGGTGGTCGTCGTCGGCGTCGGGCCAGCGGATCGGCTGGGCCTTGGTGGCGACGTAGATCTTCTGACCGCGCCATGCGCGCAGCGCCTGGCCGATGACGGTCTCGCTGTGGCCCTTGCCGTACAGCTCGGCGGTGTCCACGAAGTTGATGCCCTGCTCGAAGGCGTAGAGCAGCGTGTCGATCGACTGCCGGTCATCGACCGGGCCCCAGTCGCCGCCGAGTTGCCAGGCACCAAAGGCGATTGCGCTGATCTGCCAGCCGGTGCGGCCGAAGGTCCGGTAATGCATGGGGTGTGGCCTCGTCACGGCGCAGTGGAGATGGAGCCGGATCGTAGGACGGGCGACCCTGCGCGCACCGCCGCAGCCAGGGTGCCGCGGCAGAACGTCTCAAGACCTCTCACCCAGGGATTGAGGGGATGATGGTCACATCACGGCAGGTACC
>JBEANV010000101.1:0-9530 GCA_041165285.1 Pseudomonadota bacterium
GGGTGATTTGCCGGCCTACCTCGACGCGCTGCGCGAGCGGCTCGGCGCGGTCAGCCTGGTGGTGTGTCTGGATTCGGGCGCGGGCAACTACGAACAGCTCTGGCTGACGACTTCGCTGCGCGGGCTGGTCAGCGGAGCGCTCAAGGTCGAGGTGCTCGACGAGGGCGTGCATTCCGGCGATGCCAGCGGCGTGGTGCCGTCAAGCTTCCGCATCCTCCGGCATGTGCTCGACCGGCTGGAGGACAGCGCCACCGGCCGGCTGTTGCCGCGGCAGTTCCATGTCGAGGTGCCCGCCAACCGCCTCGCACAGGCGCAGGCCACCGCCGCCGTGCTGGGCGACGAGGTGTGGAAGCGCCAGCCCTGGGCCTGCGGTGCGGATGGCACACCCGTGCTGCCGATGACCGCCGACCCGACCGAGGCGCTGCTCAACCGGACGTGGCGGCCGATGCTGTCGGTGACCGGCGTGGACGGGATGCAGCCACTGGGCAGCGCCGGCAACGTGCTGCGGCCCCACACCGCGTTCAAGCTCAGCCTGCGCCTGCCGCCCACCGTCGATGCGAACCAGGCGGCCGAGGATCTGCAGCGCCTGCTGGAACTCGACGCGCCGTACAACGCCCGTGTCACGTTCCACCCCGACGGCCGCGCCGGCGCCTGGGGCGCGAGCGGTTGGGATGCGCCATCGCTGGCGCCGTGGCTGGAAACGTCGCTGAACGCAGCGTCACGGGCACAGTTCGGTGCCCCGGTCGGCTACATCGGCCAGGGCGGCACGATCCCGCTGATGAACCTGCTGCAACAGGGCTTCCCGCAGGCCCAGATGATGGTTTGCGGCGTGCTCGGCCCGAAGAGCAATGCCCACGGGCCGAACGAGTTCCTCGACGTGCCCTACGCCCGCCGGCTCACCGCCGCGGTGGCGCAGGTCATTGCCGACCATCCTTGAGCGGGCCGGTCGCCGCCAACCCCAGCAAGGCCCGTGCCTCGACCGCCGTGGCGACACGCCGGTCGTGCTCCTCGCACAGCCGCACGACCGCCTGCACCAGGGCCGCATTCGACGGTGCCAGCGTGTCGCGGTCCAGCCGCACGTTGTCCTCCATGCCGGTGCGGCAGTGGCCACCGAGTTCCAGCGACCAGCGCGCCAGCGTCATCTGGTCACGCCCGATGCCGGCGCCGGTCCAGGTCGCGTTCGGCGACAGGCGGCGCAGGGTCTGCACATAGAACGCCAGCACCTCACGGTCCACCGGCATCGCGTTCTGGATGCCCATCACGAACTGGACGTGCAGTGGCCCGGTGATCCGGCCTTCGCGTTCCATCTTCGCCGCCTGGAAAACCATCGACAGATCGAACGCTTCGACCTCGGGCTTGATGCCGTGGGCCTGCATCTCGGCGGCCAGCCAAGTGACGAGGTCCGGCGCGTTGTCGTACACGCGGGTCGGAAAGTTGACCGAGCCGGTCGCCAGCGATCCCATGTCGGGCCGCAGCGCGAGGTGCGCACCGCGCTCACGGCCCGCGCCGGAGCGGCCCCCGGTCGAGAACTGGACGATCATGCCCGGGCAGTGCTGGCGGATGCCGGCCATCACCTGCGCGAATCGCTCGGGCGAGGAGGTCGGCGAGCCGTCGTCATTGCGCACATGCAGGTGCACCAGCGAGGCACCCGCCTCGAACGCCGCATGGGTGGATTCGACCTGCTCGGCCACGGTGATGGGGACGGCCGGGTTGTCGCGTTTCTGCGGCAGCGAGCCGGTGATGGCGACGGTGATGATGCAGGGGTCGGTCATGTCTGGAAAGGGCCTCAAGGCAAGTCTGTGGTGCGGAAGAAGGCTTCGATGGCGTGCTGAAACGCCTGGGGCTGCTCCCAGGGGCTGAGGTGCGAAGCGTCGGTGAACACGTCGAGCCGGGCGCCGGGGATGCGCTGCTGGATCGCCCGCGCCATCTCCGGTGGTGCACCGAGGTCGAGTGCGCCCGCGAGCACGAGGGTCGGGCAGGTGATGTCCTGCAGCCTGTCCAGCCAGTCCACCCCCGCCACGGCGTGGCAGCAGGCGGTGTAGCCGGCGGGATCGCACGCCAGCAACTGCGCCCGCAGCGCCGCGGCAAGCTCCGGATGGTCCGCACGAAAGGCGTCGTGCAGGTAGCGCGCCACCACCTGATCGACCACGGCCGCCATGCCCCCTGTGGCCACCGCCGTGATGCGCTGCGCCCAGAGTGGCCGGGCCGCGGCAGGGTAGCGGGCAGCGGTGTGGGCCAGCACGAGGCCGCGCAGGCGCCCCGGCCGCTGGATCGCCAGCCCCTGGCCGACCATCCCGCCCATCGACAGGCCGACCCAGACCACCGGTCCGCGCCCCCAGGCATCAATGACCGTGACGGCGTCATCGACCAGCGCCTGCACCGTGAGCGGGCCGTGCGGGCGGGCGGAGCGGCCGTGGCCCCGGTGGTCATAGGCGAGCACGGGGCGGCGCCCGGCCTGCGTGGCGGCCCAGTCGCGCCACATGGTGTGGTCGAGGCCGAGTGCGTGGCTCAGCACCACCGGCTGGCCGGGGCCATCGGCGAGCACCGCGGTGTGGAGATCCGGGTGTGGCATCGGCATGGGCATGGGCACGGGCATGAACGGGTTCAGTCCGCCTGGATGTTTCGTTCGCGGATGAGCTTTTCCCACTTCGTGCTCTCGGCGGCGAGCGTGGCCGCGAAGGCTTCCGGGCTGCTGCCGATCACCTCGGCCCCCAGGATGAGGAAGCGTGCCTTGACCTCCGGGAGCTGCATCGCCTCGACCAGCGCGGCATGCATCGTGCGCACCACGTCCTTCGGGGTCGCCGCCGGCATGAAGACACCGAACCACGGCGCCAGCTCGTAACCCGGGATCCCGGCTTCGGCCACGGTGGGCACGTCCTGCATCGCCGACGAGCGTTTGCCTGTGGTCACCGCCAGCGCCACCAGCTTGCCCGCCTGCACATGCGGGCGCGCCGAGGACACGCTGTCGAACATCATGTCCACCTGCCCGCCCAGCAGGTCGCTCACCGCGGGACCGCTGCCACGGTAAGGGATGTGCTGCATCTCGGTGCCCGTCATGGAGGTGAACAGCTCGCCGGCGAGGTGAATCGAGGTGCCGTTGCCCGCAGAGGCATAGGTCAGCTTGCCGGGCTGGGCCCTGGCTTCGGCGACCAGGTCGCGCACGGTGCGTGCCTTGACCTTGGCGGGGTTGACCACCAGCACGTTGGGCACCACGGCGAGCTGCGACACCGGCGCGAAGTCCTTCTGCGGGTCGTGGCCCAGCTTGGCGTAGAGGTAGCGGTTGGTCACCATGCCGATCGAGGTGATGACCATCGTGTAGCCGTCGGCTGGCGCCTTGGCGACGGCATCGACGCCCAGGTTGCCGCCCGCACCGGACTTGTTCTCGACGATGACGGCCTGACCGAACTTGCGCGCCAACTGCTCGCCCAGCGTGCGGGCGATGCTGTCCATCGCGCCACCTGGCGGAAATGGCACGACCCATCGGATCGGCTTGTCGGGGTAGGCCGCGTGTGCGGACAGGCTCAGCGCAGCACCGAACAACACGGCGGCGAGGGTCTTGGGGGTGAAGAGGCGGGGCATGGGCAGACTCAGCGAATCGAAGAGGGATGGCGGGCCAGCGGGGTGACCTTCAGCCGCATGTAGGGAAACAACGGCAGCCCCGACAGCAGGGTGTGCAGCGCGTCGTGGTCCGCCACGTCGAAGACGCTGTAGTTGGCGTACTCGCCGACCACGCGCCACAGGTGCGGCCACTGGCCCGCCGCCTGGAGCGACTGCGCGTAGGCTTTTTCGCGGGCCTTGAGGTCGGCGGCTTCGGCGGCGGGCATCTGGGGCGGCAGCTCGACGCGCATGTGGACGAGATAAAGCATGGTCGGGTTCCTGTGCGGATCAGGATCAGGCACTGCGCACCGAAACGACAGGGTCGCGGTCGCGGCGGTAGAAGGCGAGCTTGGCCGGGTCGATCTCGACGCCGAAGCCAGGGCCTTCGTGCAAGTGGATGGCACCGTCGTGGTAGAGCAGCGGCTGGGTCACCAGGTCGTCCTTCAACAGCAGCGGCCCGAACAGCTCGCAGCCGGCGCGGATGCCGTGGATCGCCACGAAGGTGTGCAGGTAGGCGGCCGTGCCCACGCTGGTTTCGAGCATGCAGCCGCCGTAGCACGGGATGCCGGCGGCTTCGGCGATGGCGGCGGTCTTCATCGTCGCCAGCGGCCCGCCCGCCTTGGTGAGCTTGAGTGCGAAGACATCGGCCGCGGCGTGCTGCACCAGGTGCAGCGCCTCGGCGGGGGTTCCGAGCGACTCGTCGGCCATGATGGCCACATCGAAGCGTGCGGCCAGCCGCGCCATTGCCGCCACGTTGTGCCGCGCCACGGGCTGCTCGATCAGCGCCACGCCCGCCGCTTCGAGCCGGGCGATGCAGCGGGTGGCGGTCAGTTCGTCCCATGCCTGGTTCACGTCCACTTGCACCCGTGCCCGGCCGGCGAAGTGCTCGGCGATGCGGCTGGCGTGGGCCACGTCGGCCATCGGGTCGCCGGCGCCGATCTTCAGCTTGAAGACGTGGTGCAGCCGGGCGGCGAGCTTGGCCTCGCCTTCGGCGATGTCGGCGTCGGTGCCACCGCTGGCCAGCGTCCAGGCCAGCTCGATCTGGTCGTGTACCTTGCCCCCCAGCAGCCGATGGGCTGGCACGCCCAGCGACCGCGCCACCAGGTCCAGCAGCGCCATCTCGACCGCCGCCTTGGCGAAGCGGTTGCCCCGCACCAGCCGGTCCATCAGCACCGACACCGCCTGCAGGTCGCGCGGGTCGCGGCCGAGCAGGTGCGGCGTGAGGTAGGTGTCGATGATGGTCTTGATGGTCTCGGTGCTCTCCTCGGCCCAGGCCGGGCCGCCGATGGTCGAGGCCTCGCCGATCCCGACGACACCGTCCTCGTCGCGCACCCGCACGATCACGTAGTTCTGCACCGTGATCGCGCCGAACGACAGGTGGTGGACCCGCGTGGTCGGGATATCGACCAGCAGGGTCTCGATGCTGTGGAGCTTCATCGGGCGGGCCTCAGGCGCGGCGCTGGCCGGGTCGGTTGCCGAGCACGATCTCGATGGCGCCCGTGCTGCCGGCGCTGCCCTTCTTCACGGCCATGACCAGACGCGAGTGTTTCGCCCACGGATCCTTGGCGATGAACGGATCGCCTTTCATGTAGATCTGCGAGGTCAGCGGCAGGTAGATCGGGTGCGTGACGGTCAGGTGGAAGTGCGCCGGACGGGTCTGGCCTGCGTAGGCTTCGAAGCCCTCCAGACCCGGCGGGATGCCATAGCGGCCCGGCACGATGGTCTCGAACACGAAGCGGCCGTTCTGGTCGGTTTGTGCCATGGCGCGGAAGTGGAAATTTTCCGGCGCAATCTTCTCGTCAGGCGTCTTGATGTCGTAGGCACCCTTGTGATCGCAATGCCAGAAATCGATGCTGGCCCCCACCACGGGCGTCTTGCAGTCCGGGCGCAGCACCGTGCCGGTCAGCACCAGCCGCTCGCCTTCGACCCCGGCCTCGGCGAGCTTGACCATGCTCTTGGCGCCAGGGCGGTAGAACGGGCCGAGGATGTCACCGTCGGTGACGAGGCACGCATTCCTGGCTTGCGCGGACAGCGCGGTCAGGCTGGCTGCACCTGCCACGGCGGCCGGTGCGCTGAGAAGGAAGCGGCGGCGCTGGGGGCTGGACGAGTTCATGCGGGTCTCCTGTTCGGGTATTGGGTGCGGGTGATCGAGGGTCGGCGTTCGGGCCGAGTGCCACGACGCACAGGTTAGGGACAGTGATTTCATCGATCCAATGAAAAATGAAGCTGCTATCGTTCGATGTCATCGATTGATTCCGGGGGTTTCCATGGAGCTTCGCCATTTGCGCTACTTCGTCGCCATCGCCGATGCGGGCACGATGGGCCGCGCAGCCGAACAGGTGTTTGTCACCCAGTCCACGCTCTCGCACCAGCTCGCGCAACTGGAGGACGTGCTGGGGGTTGCGCTGTTCGAGCGCATCGGCCGCACGCTGCGCCTGACCGAGGCGGGCCGCGAACTGCTCGGTCACGCCCGGGGCGTGCTGGCGCAGGTCGAGGAGGGCTGCCGGGCCGTGAGCCGCACGCGCACCACCGCCAGCGGCTCGCTGCGTGTTGGCGTGATCCATTCGTTCGTGACCAGCTTGATGCCACGGGTGGCCGCGGCTTTTCTGGGCGCGCATCCGGGGGTGCGGCTGCAGATTGCCGAGCTGACCGGCGTGGACATCGAGACGCAGGTGGCCGATGGCCGCCTGGACCTGGGCGTGGCCTTCTACCCGCCGATGTGCGACGGGGTCATGGGCGAACGGCTTTTCGACGACACCCTGGTGCTGGCGGTCCCCGCTGACCATGCGCTGGCGTCGAACAAGCGTGTCCGTTTCGCGCAGCTCGGCGACTTGCCGCTGGCGATGCTGAGTTCACGCTTCGCGACCCGCCGGCTGCTGGACGGGCATTTCCAGCGGGCGGGTGTGCGGCCTAACGTGGTGGTGGAGATCGACTCGGTGGACGCCCTGCATCGGCTGGTCGAACAGGGTGCGGCGGCGGCCTTCCTGCCTAGACGCTCGACCCGTCGCACAGCCCGGGTGTGTCTGGTGGAGGTGACCGATCCGCAGCCAGTGCGCGCGGCGGGGCTGGTGTGGCGGCGCAGCCCTTACCGCAGTGCCGCGGCGCTGGCCTTCGTGGATGTGCTGACGGCCGTGCTCGCGACCGAAGTCTCCTGAAGACTGCGGTGGCCTGATGCCGGTGGACACCTTGTGTGCGGCTCCTTGGCGGACGGATTCGACTGCAGCCAGCGCCCGACAATCGCCGCGCTGGCCTGTGCCGCCACCTGGATGAACTGCGTGAAATCGACGTGCGCGCTGTCGTCGGCGCGGTCGGAGATGGTGCGCAGCACGGCGAAGGGCAGGCCGAGGTCGTGGCAGACCTGCGCCAGCGCCGCGCCCTCCATCTCCACGGCCAGCGCATCCGGCAGCACCTGGCGCAGCGCGGCACACTCTGCCGCCGCGCTGACGAAGCGGTCGCCGCTGATGACGAGGCCGCGGTGCAGCGTGGGGGCGGTGGCGCCGAGTCCGAGTGCCTGGGCCGCCTCGGCCAGCGCGGCGGTGAGCGCAGGGTCGGCATCGAAGCGCGACCGCCCGGTCAGCGGCACCTCGAAGCGCGGGAACAGCGGCGAGGCGTCCATGTCGTGCTGCAACAGCGACTCGGCCACCACCACGTCGCCCACCCGCACCCCGTCGCCCAGCCCGCCCGCCACGCCCGTGAACACCAGGCATTGCGGCGCGAACCGCTCGGCCAGCAGCGTCGTGGTCATCGCCGCCGCGACCTTGCCGATGCCGCAGAGCACCAGCACTACGGGCGTGCCATGCAGCGTGCCGATGTGGAAGCGCCGGCCGGCGTGGGTCTGCACCTCGACCGCCTGCGCTTGCGCCAGCAGCGCGGCCAGCTCCTCGGCCATCGCGCTGACGATGGCGACCGGGCGCGGGGCCGACAACACCTGCGCCGTCACGCCTTGCCGCGCAATTCGCGCCGCAGCACCTTGCCGACCGGCGTCTTGGGCAGTTCGTTGCGGAACTCGACCACCTTGGGCCGCTTGTAGCCGGTCAGGTTCTGCTCGCAATAGGCGCGCACGTCGAGTTCGGTCAGGGCCGGGTTCTTGCGCACGATCACCACCTTGACCGCCTCGCCCGTCCTGGCGTCCGGCACGCCAACCGAGGCGCATTCGAGCACCCCCGGCATCTGCGTCAGCACGTCCTCGATCTCGTTCGGATAGACATTGAAACCCGACACCAGGATCATGTCCTTCTTGCGATCGACGATGCGGAAGTAGCCGCGCTCATCGACGGTGCCGATGTCACCGGTGCGGAAGAATCCGTCCGCGGTCATCACCTTGGCGGTCTCGTCCGGGCGCTGCCAGTAGCCGGCCATCACCTGCGGGCCGCGCACCGCGATCTCGCCCGGCGTGCCCGCGGGCACCTCGCGGCCGTCGTCGTCGAGCAGGCACATCTCGGTGTTGGGCAGCGGCAGGCCGATGGTGCCGGTGTAGGCGTTGCTGTCGGTCGGGTTGCAGCTCACGGTCGGCGAGGTCTCCGACAGGCCGTAGCCCTCGCAGATGCCGCAGCCGGTTTTCTCCAGCCACAGCTTGGCGGTGGCCTGCTGCACCGCCATGCCGCCGCCGACCGAGATCAGCAGGTTCCGCCAGTCCACGAGGTTGAAATCCGGGTGGTTCGCCAGCGCGTTGAACAGCGTGTTGACGGCCGGGAAGGTGTGGAACTTGATCCCGGACAGCTCTTTCAGCAGGCCCGGCAGGTCACGCGGATTGGGGATCAGCACGTTGCAGGCCCCCACCCGCATGCCCAGCATCATGTTCGTGTTGAAGCCGAAGATGTGGTACAGCGGCAGCGCGCAGACCTGCACCAGTTGCTCGCCAGCCGCCAGCCGCTTGAGCGCGGGCTGGTACCACGCATCGCACTGCAGCACGTTGGCGACCAGGTTGCGGTGCAGCAGCACGGCGCCCTTGCTCACGCCGGTGGTGCCGCCGGTGTACTGCAGCACGGCGATGTCGTCCGGGCCGACGGTGGCGGGCCTGAGCGTCATCGCGCGACCGCGGGCCAGCGCGTCCTTGAAGCGCACCGCGCCGGGCAGCTCGTAGGCCGGCACCAGCTTCTTCACCCGGCGCACGACGAAGTCCACGACCGTGCTTTTCGGGAAGCTCAGCAGTTCGCCCATCGACGCCAGCACCACCGTCTTCACCGGCACGCTCGCCCGCACCTGCTGCAGCGTGTGCGCGAAGTTCTCCAGGATGATCAGCGCCTTGGCGCCCGAATCCTTGAGCTGGTGCTCCAGCTCGCGCGGGGTGTAGAGCGGATTGACGTTCACCACCACGTAGCCGGCCCGCAGGATCGCCGCCACCGCCACCGGGTACTGCGGCACGTTGGGCAGCATGATGGCGACCCTGTCGCCGCGTTCCAGGCCCTGGCCCTGCAGCCAGGCGCCGAAGGCCTGTGACAGGGCATCGATCTGCCCGTAACTCAGTGACTGCCCCATGTAGCGGTAGGCCGACCGCTCGCGGTAGTTCGTGAAGCTTTCCTGCAGCAGGGCCACCAGCGAGGGGTAGCCGGCCACATCAACCTCCGCCGGGACGCCTGCGGGGTAGTGCTTCAGCCAGATTTTCTCCATTCGGGGTCTCCAATATCCGGAGAGCATTCTGGCCGACACCCCCGCGGTGGTCATCAGGGGATACACCCCGCGCTACCCCCGAGGGTGGGCGATCTCAATCGATCACGGTCACTCGATTGCCTTGACCATGTCCTCCACGACCTTCTTCGCATCGCCGAATACCATCATCGTCTTGTCCATGTAGAACAACTCGTTGTCGAGGCCGGCATACCCCGCCGCCATCGACCGCTTGTTGACGATGACCGTCTTGGCCTTGTACGCCTCCAGGATCGGCATGCCGTAGATCGACGAGCCCTTCTGCAGCGCGGCCGGGTTCACCACGT
>JBEANV010000102.1:0-6344 GCA_041165285.1 Pseudomonadota bacterium
ACCCCGTCTTCGAACGGCTGGCCCGTGTAGCCACCGTCGACCAGCACGCCGCCAACCCGCCCGAGCGCATCCTTGCTGTGCCTGAGCGCCTGCAGCGCCCCTTGCGGTCGGTCACCTCGGCCGTGGTCACCGCCACCGCGTGCGACAGCCCCAGTGTGTCCACGGCAATGTGGCGCTTGATGCCCGAGACCTTCTTGCCCGCGTCATGGCCCTTGAACCCCGCCGTGTCCGTGTTCTTCATGCTCTGCGCGTCCACGATCAGCAGCGTTGGCGTGGCGTTGCGCCCCTGTCTCAAGCGGGCCGCGCCAACCTGATTTTTTTAAAGCCCGCTCCAGCGCGCTCGTAGCTGGTGAAACTGTCGACGAGGTCAACGGCCCCTGATCTGGGTCAGGCTGGCAAGATGGGACCGCTTACCGTACAGCGGCGTGCGCTGGGCAGATATCTCACGCCCACCGCCAGTGCCGTTTCGACGCAGCGCCCGCTACTGCACCGCATTCATCTGACGGTAGCGCCGCGGGCTCACCCCGTAGGTTGCCTTGAACAGCTTGCTGAAGTGCGCAGCGTCGCCGAAGCCCCAATGCAGAGCAAGGTTGCCAATGTGGCTTGAGTTGTCATCGGCGCACAAGGCCTGTCGGCAGCGCTCGAGCCGCCTCTGGCGTATGGCACCAGCCACCGTCAGTTGTCGCTCGGCAAACAGGGCCTGCAGCGATCTGACCGAGCAGCCATGACGTTGTGCAATGGAAGTCGGGTCCAGGTCGGGGTCGTCCAATTCGCGGTCGATGTGCCGGAGGATGTCTTCGAAGAGCATGGATTTGCTTCGTGACGGTGTCCACGATGGCTTGCGCGCCCTGCCAAGCAGGTCGACGACAGCTTCCAGCCCGCTGAGCAACTCCTCCTGCGAGAACTGCCGCCTTTGCGTCCACAGCGTCTGCACGCCGCCGTGCGCCAGCGCAAGGGCGACGGGGCCTGCGGCCAGGTGCCGGGGCGCTTCCTGCAGTGCAAGGCCGGGCCAGGTCTGCTCAAAGCGCTCCAGAGGCACAAGGATCTGGAACTCGTGCAGCGCAGCCGGCACCTCGAAGTTGCATGACATGCGGCTGTTCCAGAGCAGCACGTCGCCCGGCAGGAGCATGAAGTCCGGGTGGTCGCCCTTGATGCACTGGCGTCCACTGACGTTGAAGAGAAGCCCGTAGAAGTCATCGCCCCCGTGGTCGTGGTCGTGGGCGCTGACGCTACCGGTCGCCGCGTCTGACTGCATGGCAAGCAACAACATGGCGCCCGCCGGCTGCGGCTCCAGCGCGGCGCGCGGCGGCCGCTCGCCTTCCAGCTTGACGTGCCAAGTCGCACGCATGGTTGCATGCTGGATGACCGACGTCCCGAAACTTGAGCGAGCAGCAACGATCGAAGAGGAAATGGTCATGTCGCACCAGCGTCCAGTGTGCAAATCACTGTAGCTGCGGGAGTTGGTACTGCCTGGGCGGGATTTCCCGGAGGGGAGGCTGCGTGGCCCAATCCCCCCCCTCGCGGGTGGGGTGCCCATCCCCCACCCGCCCGGCTTGCATCGGTAGCAACCCGAAGTCTGCGCGCATTCACAAGAACCATGCGCCGCAGCCCAAGAGCGAGGGACTACGCACTTCTAGACTTGTCGCCTGAACTACCCCCTTCAGGAGACATCCGGTGACGCATATCAAGATAAGTACCGACTCGATCCGTGGTCGCACCGGTTTGGCCGTGGCGCAATGCGCCGGCATGGTGGACTTGGTGGCGATGCCAGTATGGGTTGGCATGCTGGTGGGGTTCTACAAGTTCGATCCGCAACAAGCGGGGCTGTTGGTCACCTTGTTTCTCGCTGGTGCGGTGTTGTCCAGCATTGTGGTTGCGCGGCTGTTCCACCGGCTCACCTCCGGTCGCGGTGTTGCAGTGGTCGGTTTTGCCGTTGCCAGCGGGAGCTTCTTTGTGCTTTCGCAAACGTCGGACTTCGGCGCGATGGCGGTCTTGCATGTGCTGGGTGGCCTGGCGATCGGTGCCGTGCTCAGTGTCAAGGATGGAACCCTTGCGCGCAGTGCCAATCCGCACCGCCTTTTTGCCATCTGCAGCGCGGCGCTGGGAATATTTGCGCTCGTCTTTCTCGGCGCGGTTCCCCCGATCTTGGCCAAGATGGGCGGCGCGCTGCTGTTTCAGATCTTCGGCGTCATCATGCTCGTGGGCGCGCTGACATCATGGATCGCGTTTCCGGTGGTCGATGCTGTTCAACCTGTCCCGCCGGAGTACAGCCAGACATATCGCTCGTCGAAGTTCACCTTGTGGGCGGGCATCCTTGGGCTGTGCTGCATGGCCGTTGTCCAGTCGATGGCGTTCAGCTTTCTGGAGCGCGCAGGCACGGACCGTGGATTCGGCATCGAGAAGGTGACGGCCATTCTGGTGGCCTTGGGATTCATCAATCTCTTCCCCGCCCCATTGGCGGCGCTGTTGGAAAAGCGCCTGAGTCCCAAGACAGCGTTGATGGGCGGTGCGGTGGTCCAGGCGCTTCTGGTGTTGACCATCTTCGGCACCACGACGTATTTGCCGTATGCGATTGCCGGCTCCTTGGTGGTGGCCGTCATGCTGTTCACCCACGTGTTTGGTTTCGGGCTATTGGCTCGCATGGATACCACGGGCCAAGTGCTGGCGGCGACACCCGCCATCATGATGTCGGGAGGCGCCCTCGGCCCCGTGTTGGGCGGCACACTGGTCAAGTTCTCCAGCTACCAGGCGCTGGGCGTGGCGGCGGTCGTGATGGGGGCATTGGCACTGATTTGTTTCACGCAATTGCCAAGTGTTGGAACGCGCCGCATCAAGGCTGTGCCGCAGTGAGGCGCACGGCGACATGGCTGCGGCGCTGCACCCCATTGAGCGCGCGAACGAACTGAAACAAGACGAATGACAGTGCCAATCCATAGCTTCGATGAAGCCCGCCACGCCATCGCATCCGGCGCGGCAATTGCCGACGTCGCTCACGCGTTCGTTGCAGGCCTGACGCCGCAAGAGCGTCTGTGGTGTCTCGACGGAGACGCACCCACCTTGGCCGGGCTCGGGTTCATGATCCAGCAGGACGGGTACCACAAGGCCCCCTTCACAGCGGGCCAGATCGACCGTCTCTCCTTTCCAGGCATCCGATTCAGCGACGGACCCCGCGGTGCCGTGATCGGCAACGCGACCTGCTTCCCGGTCGCGATGGCGCGCGGCGCGACATGGGACACAGAACTCGAAGAGCGCATCGGCGACGCGATCGGCCTCGAACTGCGCGCGCTCGGCGCGAACCTCACCGGTGCGGTGTGCGTGAACCTGCTGCGACACCCCGCCTGGGGACGGGCACAAGAAACTTACGGTGAGGATCCCCATCACGTCGGCGAGTTCGGCGCTGCGCTCACCCGTGGGCTGCAACGCCACGTGATGGCCTGCGTCAAGCACTTCGCCTGCAACTCGATGGAGAACGCCCGCTTCTCCGTGGACATCGAAGTCGACGACGTCGCGCTCCACGAGATCTACCTGCCGCACTTCAAGCGGGCCGTCGACGAAGGTGTCGCCTCGGTCATGTCGGCGTACAACAGCGTCAATGGCGAATGGTGTGGCCAGAACCACGAACTGCTCACCCGCGTCCTGCGCGACGAGTGGGGTTTCGAAGGCTTCGTGATCAGCGACTGGGTCTTCGGTCTGCGTGACGCAGCACCATCGCTGAGCGCCGGGCTCGATGTCGAGATGCCGCACCGCATGATCAGAGCCGAACACCTCGCCAGCGCGCTCGAACGCGGTGAGGCATCTTGGGCCGACGTCGACCGCTCGGTGGAACGCGTCGTCGCGACGCTGCTGCGCTTCGACCACATCCTGTCCACCCAGCCGCCCTCGATGGACGTCGTCGGGTCAGCCGCGCATCGCTGCCTCGCGCGCGAGGCAGCCGCCAAATCGGTCGTGCTGCTGCGCAACGAACCCGTCAACGGCGCGCCCGTCCTGCCGATCACCGACAGCAGCACGCGTGTCGCCGTGATCGGCCGGCTCGCAGACACCGTCAATGTCGGCGATGGCGGCTCCAGCGACGTCTGGGACCTCGAGTGCCACACGGTGCTCGATGGCCTCCACGGCCGCTTTGCCCACATCGTTCACCACGACGGCGTCGATCCAACGGCTGCCGCCGACGTCGCAGGCCGCGCCGATGTGGCCGTCGTGGTCGTCGGCTACACCTATCTCGACGAAGGCGAATTCGTCGGCTTGAACGATCCCGTGCTTGACGCGCTGTTGCCCAAGGCAGATGAGGCCGACGTCGTCGCCCGATACGAGACGATGGTGGCCGGGCTGCCTGCCATCACCAAGCCGGATCACCTCAGAGATCGGACCCGAGGTTTCAGCATGGGCGGGGACCGCAGCTCACTCCGGCTGGCCCCCTCCGACGTCGTGCTGATCCACGCTGTTGCGGCCGCCAATCGCCGTACCGTTGTCGTCATCCAGGCCGGCAGCGCGGTGATCACTGCCGAATGGGCCAAAGGGGTGCCTGCGATCGTCCAGGCCTGGTACGGCGGCGCCGAGGCGGGACCGGGGCTTGTCGATGTGCTTGTCGGCGACGTCAACCCGTCGGCTCGCCTGCCGTTCACTGTGCCCGTCGACGAAGCGGATCTACCCGCTTTCGACCGCGACGCGACGGCCTTCGTCTACGACCGCTGGCACGGCTGGTGGCGCGCCGACCGGAAAGACATCGTCCCCGCCTACCCCTTCGGTTTTGGTCTGTCGTACACGACGTTCGCCGTCCTCGACGTGGAAACCTCGGTCGATCACGCGGCCATCTCCGTGCGCGGCACCCTCCGCAACACGGGCAAGCGCGACGGCGCCGACGTCGTCCAAGTCTACGCCGAACTCCCGGATCCTGGCGCACCGGCTCGGCTCCTGGGGTTCTCGCGCTGCGTGGTCGCTGCTGGCGAGCAGACCCCGTTCGAGATCGTCGTGTCCCGGAAAAAACTTGCCACACGTCAGCACGCAAGCGCGACATGGCGGCCGCCGACAGGGCAGCACAGGATCATCGTCGGCAAATACGTCGGCGACCCCGATGCCACATCGACCGTCGTGAATCTATAACTGACTGTCAATTGAAATCTGCGCGACGGCCAGGCGGTGGAAACCGTCGGCTGCCGGATACCGGAACCCGCGCCCGCAAAACCGCAACCCCACACAAATCAAACCGATGAACCCATCGACGCGTTTGTCGCCAGCGCATGCAGTGCTCGCGCGATTCTCCGCATTCCCTCTGCGAGACCTCGTGCCGCACTTGTGCGCGGGCGCAGGCGTGTCGGTGGTTCTGCGGTGCGGTTGCACACGAAGGATTGGTGCCGACCTATGAGTTTCGTACAGCCAAAGAGATCAGCGGCCAGAAGTACTGCCGGCATCGGTGTTGCCGTCGTGTTTCACATTGTCCTGCTGTGGGCACTGATGAACGGCCTGGGCCGCCAAGTGATGCAAGTCATCAGCGCGCCCATCGAAACCAGGATCATCGAAGAGGTCAAGCCGCCACCGCCACCGCCGCCGCCACCCAAGGTGATCGAGTTGCCGCTGCCGCCCAAGTTCGCGCCGCCGCCGCCGGCATTTGTACCCCCGGTGGAAGTGAAGATACAGGCGCCCCTATCGCCGCAGCCGACGATCACGGCGACCGTGGAGCCACCACCGCCCGCGCCCGTGGTGGCGCAGCGTGCAGAGCCGCCACCGGCGCCTCCTGTGGTGCAGCGCGCAGAGCCAGCACCGGCACCTGCACCCGTGAAGGCGCCCGCGCCGGTGTCCGCGTCGGTCGCGTGCGCCAACTACGGCAAGGTCATGGGTGACGCCGGATTTCCGCGCGAAGCACTGCGCGCCGGGCTTGAAGAGGGCAGCGCCCTGATCCAGTTCACCCTGACAGCCAACGGTGAGATCAAGGACATCAAGGCCGTAGAGGCTTCGCATGGAACGTTCGCCAGGGGCGCCATGCGCATCGTCGGCGAATACCAGTGCGCCGGCCAGGGTCGCGACATCGTCGTTCAGGTGCCCTTCAAGTTCAGGTCCAACTAGGGTGTACCGCAGTCCACTTTCCACCCATGGTTCACCCACTTTCCGCAAATCCCTTTGACCCACCCGATACGACGACAGGAGCAGACATGTCCCTCATTGAAAGACTGAAAAAGGTTCCAGCGACCCTCTTGCTGGTTGCTGGTCTGTGCATTGGCGCAAGCAACGTGACCTACGCTCAGAGCGAAGCTGCAAAGCCCGTTACACCGGCTGCGTCCACGACCGAAGCCCCCAAGCCGGCGCCCGAATCGGCCGAAAATCCCTACGGACTCAAAGCCATCATCGAG
>JBEANV010000103.1:0-2978 GCA_041165285.1 Pseudomonadota bacterium
AGGGCACGCACCTCTACGTCTGCGGGCCTGCGGGATTCATGGACGCGGTGCTGACGGCGGCGCGGGCGGCGGGCTGGCCCGACACCCGCCTGCACCGCGAGTATTTCGGCGCGGCCCCGGTCGATCCAGACCAGCGCCAGGCCGGCAGCTTCGAGGTGCAGATCGCCTCCACCGGCCGCGTCATCCAGGTCGCCGCCGACTGCAGCGTGGTCGCCGCCCTCGCGGCGGCGGGCATCGAGGTGCCGACCTCCTGCGAACAGGGCGTGTGCGGCACCTGCCTCACGCGGGTGATCGCCGGCACGCCCGATCACCGCGACCTGTACCTGACTCCCGATGAGCAGACCCGTGGCGACCAGTTCATGCCCTGCTGCTCGCGCGCCAAGAGTCCGCGACTCGTGCTCGACCTGTGAAGTCTGGAAGGACAAAAACCATGCATTTCCTGCGCAACGTTTGGTATGTGGCCGGCTGGGCCGAGGAGGTCAAGCCCGGCCAGATGCTCGCCCGGCAGATCTGCGACGACCCCGTGGTGTTCTACCGCGACGACCAGGGCGCGCCACATGCCCTGTTCGACCGCTGCCCGCACCGTTTTGCACCGCTGTCCATGGGCAAGTTGTGTGAAGGTGGCCAGTCGATCCAGTGCGGCTACCACGGCCTGCGCTTCGGCGCGGATGGCAAGTGCAACCACAATCCGCACGGCGATGGCCGCATCCCGATCGCCGCCGCAGTGAAGTCCTACCCGGTCATCGAGCGGTGGAGCCTGCTCTGGATCTGGATGGGCAACCCGGCCGACGCTGATCCCGCGCGCATCCCGGCTTTCCCCTTCCTCGACACCACACAGTGGTACGTCGGCAAGGCGCAGTTGGAGATCGACGCCAACTACGTGCTGGAAAGCGACAACATCCTCGACCTCAGCCACATCGAGTACCTGCATCCGGGCACCCTTGGCGCAGGCCGGGCCGGGGAGGGCAAGACCACCGTCACCCAGGAAGGCAACACCGTCTGGTCACGGCGTTTCATCCGCAACGAGATCCTGCCGACCTGGCTCTACCAGGCGACCGGTCTGCCCGATCAGGCGCCGTGCGACCGCTGGCTGGATGTGCGCTGGGACGCCCCCTCGACCCTGTACCTGCAGGCCGACATGGCCCTGACCGGAACGCCCCGCGAGACGGGCATCCAGAGTCCGCAGGCGCATCTGTTCACGCCGGCTTCGCAGGGCCGCACCTATTACTTCTACTCGATGTCGATGCCCAAGGCGCTGGGCGAGTGGGCCGAGGCGGTCGTGCAGCAGAACATTGCCGGACTGGGTGCCCCCTTCACGCTCGAAGACAAGCCGATGGTCGAGGCACAGCAACGCGCGCTCGCTGGCAAGTCCTTCTGGGACATGAAGCCGGTGCTGCTCGACGTGGATGCACCGGCCGTGCGGGCGCGGCGCGTGCTGGAGCAGATGCTGCAGGCCGAGCAGGCGCAAGGCACCTGACCTCGAACCACCCGCGCGCATCGCCTTCGCCGAGCCTGCGCCTTCTCAAGCCCTGGAAGCCGGTCCATGTTCAAGTATTTCCCCACCAACTACGTCTGGAACCTCTCGGTCGATCTCGCCATCGAGATGGGGGCGCGCATCGGAGAGATCGAGGCGATGTGCGCGCCCTTGCAGGAGGCCGCCAAGGCACCGGACGCGGCTGGCACGCAAGCCTTCCGTGAAACCTGGGTGCGCATGGCCGACCAGTTGTGCGAACTGGCCGCAGAAGACCAGTCTCGGGGTCGGCTGCTGTCTGCGGGCGAGAAACTCAACCGTGCCGCGAGCTACCTGATCACGGCCGAACGGCTGCAGGCGCATGGGGCGCCGGGCCGCGCGGCGCTGTACCGCCGCCACCTCGACCTGTTCGCCCAGGGGGTGAAGCTCTCCGGCGAACCCTGCGAACGGGTCGAGATTCCCTACGAAGGCGGCCATCTGTCGGCACTGTACGTGCGCGCCGAGGGGGTGCAGGGGCCGGCGCCCCTGCTCGTGCAGGTCAACGGACTCGATTCGACCAAGGAGATGAAGTACCGGGTGGGCCTGCCGGCGTGGCTCGCCCGGCGCGGCGTGTCGTCCCTGGTGGTCGATCAGCCGGGCACGGGTGAAGCCCTGCGCCTGCACGGACTCACCGCACGCTTCGACAGCGAGCACTGGGCCAGCCGCGTGGTCGATTGGCTGGAGACGCGCAGCGATGTGGACCCGACGCGCATCGGTTGCGAAGGCGTCTCGCTCGGCGGCTACTACTGCCCGCGCGCCGTGGCCTTCGAGCCGCGTTTCGCCTGCGGCGTGGTGTGGGGTGCCAACCACGACTGGCGCGACGTGCAGAAGCGCCGGCTGGAGCGTGAGGGCAATCTGCCGGTGCCGCATTACTGGGCCCATGTGTGCTGGGTCTGGGGCGCCAAGGACATCGACGACTTCATGCGGATTGCCGAGAACGTGCATCTGGACGGCGTCATCGAGAAGATACGCGTGCCGTTCCTGGTCACCCATGGCGAAAAGGACTCCCAGATTCCGTTGAAGTGGGCGCACCGCACCTACGAGCAGTTGGTCAACAGCCCGAAGCGAGCGTTGAAGGTGTTCACGGAGCGAGAGGGCGGCGTGCAGCACTCGAGTTTCGACAATTCCATCAACGCCGGGCACTGCATCGCCGACTGGGTCGCCGAGACGCTGACAGACCGCATCACCCCTGGAGGCCCTGCATGAAACCGAAGCGCCGCTTTGTCGATCTGTCGATCTATCTCGAAAACGACGTGATGTCCGACCCGCCCATGCTGGCACCGAAGATCACCTACCAGACACACGCCGAGACGGTGCCGGAGTTCATGAAACTGCTGCCGGGCACGCAAGCCGGCGATTATCCCGAGGGCGAAGCCGCGGCTGCAGAGTGGGTGAGCCTGTCCACGCACAACGGCACGCACCTGGATGCACCCTGGCACTTCCACTCGACCCAGGATGCGAAGAACGG
>JBEANV010000104.1:0-3636 GCA_041165285.1 Pseudomonadota bacterium
TCGGCATCGAGATGTCCACCGACCACACGCTGGAAGAAGTCGGCAAGCAGTTCGACGTGACCCGCGAGCGCATCCGCCAGATCGAGGCCAAGGCCATCCGCAAGCTCAAGCACCCGAGCCGCTCGGACAAGCTGCGGACGTATCTGGATAATCTGTAAACGTCCCGGTTGACAAAGGGGGATTAAGCTCTCCCGCGAACATGGCCCTGCACCTGTGGGGCCATTTCACTTCTGCAACCTCTGGATGCGTACTGCTTCACGAAACGACAAGGTAAACTGCGCCCATGCCGCAGACCGTCACTTGCACTGTTCTTTTTGCCGATCTGCGCGGCAGCACGTCCCTGTACGAAAGCTTGGGGAATGCTGAAGCCGCGTCCGTCGTCACGCACAGCGTGGCGGTGGTCGCTCGCATCATGGAAGGCCAGGGAGGCAGGGTCATCAAGACGCTGGGCGACGGCCTGATGGCGGTATTTTCCCATCCAGTTGGCGGTGTCCGGGCCGCGGAAGAGGTCCACGAGTCGCTCGAACGGGTCATGGGCGCGGCGCGTCCGTCACGCAGCCCGGTGATGCGGGTGCAAATCGCCATGGCCCACGGCGAAGTGATCGAGGTGGCGGGTGACTGTTTCGGTGACGCGGTGAACGTGTCGGCGAGGTTGCTCGACCACGCGGGCGACAACGAGACGCTGGTGACCTCGCAGACGCTGGGTGTGCTGCCAACGGATGTACGCGAACGTTTTCGCCGGCTGGAGCGGCTGCACCTGCGCGGTCGGGTCGAGCCGGTGGAAGTGTGGCGCTTCGAGGCGCGGCGCTCGGGGCCGGATCCGCTGTCCACCATGTTCGGCGATGCCGCCCCGACGACAGTGCCCGAAGGCATTCGGCTGGTCAGCGAAGGGGTGTCCCGCATCCACACGGTGCGCAATCTGCCAGCCATTCTGGGGCGCAGCCATGAAGCGGCGTATTGCCTGGACGACAGCCGGGTCTCTCGCATGCACGCCCGCATCGAGTGGCACAGCGGCAATTTCCAGCTCACCGATCTCAGCTCCAACGGCACCTACGTGCGCTTCGGTCGCCAGTCCGAGGTGGTCACGCTGCGCCGGGGCGCCTGTACCTTGCATGGCCGCGGGGTGATCTGCCTCGGGGTCAGCCCGAACATCATCAACGCCCCCACCGTCAGCTTCGAAGTCCTGCGCTTCGACGACACGGACCCGCTGCCGCTCTGACGCGGCCTCAGGCGGTGGTGTCGGCCCCGGCGTTCGCCTGCGTGGCCGGCATGCCCTCGAACAGCGTGCAGCGGTTGCGACCGGCCCGCTTGGACTGGTAGAGCGCCTGGTCGGCCTGGTCGATGAGCTGCTCCAGGGCCAGTCTGGGCGAGCGGCTCACCGCCACCCCGAAACTCGATGTGATGCTGAGCCGCGGCTCGTAGTCGATGCCGTCGCCGGCCGTTTCCTGCACCCGCTTGCGCAGCATCTCGCCGAACTCCTGCGCCTGTGCCTCGTCGCAGCCCGGCAGCATCACGCAGAACTCCTCCCCGCCATAGCGGCAGGCCAGGCCCACATCCGCCGCCGCCCTGTTGTAGATGCCGGCCACCGCCTTGATCACCTCGTCGCCGATGGCGTGGCCGTAGCGGTCGTTGAAGGACTTGAAGTGGTCGATGTCGCACATGATCACCGCCACCGGCCGCCCCACCAGATTGCATTGGTCCTTTTGGGTACCTCCGGCCTCGAAGAAGGCGCGGCGGTTGAGGCAATCGGTCATGGGGTCTCGGGTGGCGAGGCGGAACAGCTCGGCGTTCTTCTGCTGGATCTCGTCGTTCGCGGACTGCAATTGGCTGGTGGTCAGGCGCAGGCTTTCATTGCTGCGCTCGATGTGGGTCTGGTCGGAAATGACAACCAGGCAGCCCAGCGTCTTTTTCCTCTGCGTGAGCGGACTGCAGGTCACCAGCGTCACGCGCAGCTCGGCGCCCAGGCGCAGTTTCATCGGCAGCCGCGTGCAGGGGGTGTGTGTCTGCATCGCCAGGGTCCAGGGGTAGCCGCTGCCGTCCTGCAGTTCGGTGCCGTCGCGCAGCCAGTCGTGCTCTTCCAGACGGCGCCCGATCTGGACGCTGCGCTGCCCGACCAGCGCCCGGAACGCCTCGTTGAGCAGCACGACGCGGCCCTGCCCGTCGAGCATGATGACCGACTCGGACAGCGCGTTGTACGCCTTGCTGACCCGCTCCGGCACGGCAGCACTCGGATCAAGCTGGTGCAGCACCTTGCCCAGATAGAGCCGCAGCAGCACCGTCAGCAGCATGAAGGTCAGCATGGGCCACAAAGCCTGCGGCGTCAGCAACATGCCCGGAAAGGATTCCGCCGCGATCGGCTGCCAGTTCAGCTCCAGAGCACCCCAGGCCACGCCCTGCAGCATCACAGGTACACGGATGTGGGTGGAGGTGCTGCGAAAGCCGGCACTCACCTGCGGAGGCGCCACGCCGGTGACCGAGACCGCCTCCCCGGCGGTGGAGCGCAGCGCCATGCCGAGCAGTTTCGGTTCATTGCGCCGCGCGCTGTAGAGCAGCTGGTGCACGTCCGGTGGACCCAGCCGGGTCGCGACCAGCGCGATCTGGTCGGCCAGCATCTGGCTGACGACCTGGCGCCGGTCGATCTCGACCCGCACCGGGTTCGGCACGAGTCCGAAGGCGAAGTCGAGCCCCATCAGGCACAACAGCACCAGCGCCGCGATGCCCACGGCGATGCGTGAAATCGTGTCCGGCGGCCAAGGCAAGCGCATAGGTGAGTGGGGCCTGTGGGGCGAGGTCAGGTGCGTTGATCGAGGATGTCTTCCGCCAGCTCCGCCAGCGATCCCGTGATATCGGTATCCAGCCACTCAACTTCAGTCCCCTCGGGCTGGCGAGGGGCATGGACGCTGAGGACAGGCAGCGGGTCGAACTGGCGCCAAGGTGGCGCTACCGCCAACAGGCTGGCGACCAGACCAGTCGCCCGCGTGGCCCAGAACACCAGCCCCACGGACAGCGCCATGCTGCCTACCTGCACGGCTTGCCCGCTGTCCCAGCGCAGGGACGGCGCTTCGTCTTTCGCCTGCTGCCGCAAAGCGGAATCCGCAGCCGCGCGGTTGCGCTCGTCGGTCATCGCCCACTGGAGCAAGGCCATGCGGTCCTGCACAAAACCGCTCAGGTCGATCGGCACATCCAGCATGACCAGCAGCTCGCTGGCGGTCTGGCGGCCCGGGTCGGAGGCTTTGGCAGGCTCCGGTTGTGCAGTCGTTGACCGAGTGGATTGTTGTGGCTTCTGCGTGTCGGGCATGTTGCCAACCGGTGCGGGGGCCGTGCGGGCCAGCGTTGACGGCAGGTCCGACGGGCTCGCCGCCAGGGGCATCTCGCCGTCATGCTCATTCGTCGCCGTGAACACGCCGCCCGGCCGCCCGACACCAATGCCACCGGCGTTGCCAGCGATCGCCACCATGATCTGGTCCAACCGGGTGCGGTCTTCCGCGCCAGTCAGAGGCTCACCCGGTCGGAGCATGGGAGAGGCCACGTCGAACCCGGCACCCGCAACCAGCAGCTGCTCAAACTCGACGGTGGGCGCGGGGGTCGGTTCCGGCTCTGGCACCGGGACGGGCACCGGCACCACCGCGACCACCG
>JBEANV010000105.1:0-6415 GCA_041165285.1 Pseudomonadota bacterium
CCGTCACCCAGTCGCCCACCCTGCCCTTCGGCGGCGACCGGCTCGGCCGCAGCGTGCTCGACAAGGCGATCAAGGGCTCGCAGATCTCGATCCTGGTCGGCGTGCTGGCCGCCGTCGTCGCCGCGGCGATCGGCACGGTGCTCGGCGCGCTGGGCGGCTTCTTCGGCGGGCGGGTCGGTGACCTGCTGGAGTGGGTCTACAACGTCTTCACGTCCATCCCCGGCATCCTGCTGATCCTGTGCTTCGCGGCGATCTTCGGCGGCGGGGTGACCAGCGTGGTGCTGATCCTCGGGCTGACGGGCTGGACCGGCATCTACCGGCTGGTGCGCGCCGAGTTCATGAAACACGCGGTGCGCGACTACGTGCGCTCGGCCGAGGCGATCGGCGCGAGCCCCCTGCAGCGCATGTTCCGCCACATCCTGCCCAACGTCAGCCACGTCGTGCTGGTGCAGCTTTCCATCCATGTCGTCGGCTTCATCAAGTACGAGGTGATCCTGTCCTACCTGGGGCTGGGCGTGAGCGTCGATCAGGTGAGCTGGGGCACGATGCTGGCGGATGCGCAGAGCGAGCTGATCCTGGGCTACTGGTGGCAGCTCGCCACCGCGACCGCGTTCATGGCGGTGTTCGTGACGGCGTTTTCGCTGATGACGGACGCGCTGCGCGACGCGCTCGACCCGAAGCTGCACGGGCTGGAGGACTGACGCGATGACGAATTCGACTCTCCCGCCGCTGCTACGCATCGACGATCTGCGCGTGCGTTTTCGCCTTGGCCGAGAACAGGGTCAGGTGCGCTGGGGCCGTGCGGTCGGCAGCGACACGGCAGGCACCGGGGTCAGCTTCGACATCCCGGAGAACACGACCGTCGCCCTCGTCGGCGAGTCCGGCTCGGGCAAGAGCGTCACGGCGATGTCGATCGTCAACCTGCTGCCCGACAACGCCGAGCGCACGGGCAGCATCCTCTTCGACGGCCGCGATCTGCTGCAAGCCTCGCCAGCCGCGTTGCGTGCGCTGCGTGGCCGCGCCATCGCCTGCGTGTTCCAGGATCCGATGGGCTCGCTCAACCCGGTCTTCACCGTCGGCGCCCAGATCGCCGAGCCGCTGCGGCTGCACCTCGGCCTGGGCCGCCGCGCCGCGCTGGCCCGCGCGGAAGAACTGCTGGCGGAAGTCGGCCTGCCCGAGCCGAAACGGCGCCTGTCCGCCTATCCGCATGAACTGTCCGGCGGGCAGCAGCAGCGGGTGATGATCGCGATGGCGCTGGCCTGCGAGCCGCGCCTCCTGATCGCCGACGAGCCGACCACCGCGCTGGACGTGACCGTGCAGCGCCAGATTCTGGAGTTGCTGGCGCGGATCAAGACCGCGCGGCGCATGAGCATGCTGTTCATCAGCCACGACCTGGGCGTCGTCGGGGAGATTGCCGATCAGGTGGTCGTGCTGCGCGACGGCCAGATCCGCGAGAGCGGCCCGGTCGCAGGCATCTTCACGGCGCCACAGGACGCCTACACACGCGCACTGCTGGCCAGCCGGCCGCGTCTGGACGACCCGCTCCCCGCCCGATCACGCGACACAGACGCCCCAGTGCTGATCGAGGCCCGAGGGCTGTGCAAATCCTTCCCGATCCGCGAAGGGCTGTTCCGTCGGCGCGACTTCCAGGCGGTGCAGGACGTGAGCTTCACGCTGCGGCGCGGGCACACGCTGGGCGTGGTCGGCGAGTCCGGTTCGGGCAAGACGACGATGGGGCTGACGCTGCTGCGGCTGCACGAGGCGACGGCCGGCCAGGTGCTGTTCGAGGGCCGCGACCTGATCGCCCTGCAAGGGCCGGAGCGGCAGGCACTGCGCCGGCGCATCCAGATCGTGTTCCAGAACCCGTATGCATCGCTGAACCCCCGTTTCACCATCGGCCAGACGCTGCTGGAGCCGATGCAGATCCACGCCATCGGCGCCGACGACATGGCACGCGAAGCCCGGGCACTGGCGCTGCTGGAGCGCGTCGGGCTGGATGCAACGGCGTTTGGCAAGTACCCGCACGAGTTCTCCGGCGGCCAGCGCCAGCGCATCGCCATCGCACGGGCGCTGACGCTGTCGCCCGAGGTGCTGGTGCTGGACGAGGCGGTGTCGGCACTGGACGTGTCGGTGCAGGCGCAAGTGCTCCACCTACTCCGGGATCTGCAGGACGAACTCGGACTGGCCTACATCTTCATCAGCCACGACCTGGCCGTCGTGCGTTACATGGCCGACGAGGTGCTGGTGATGCAGGACGGTCGCGTGGTCGAGCGCGCCGATGCCCAGGTGCTGCTGGCCGCGCCGCGCGAGGACTACACCCGCCGGCTGCTGGGGGCGATTCCGCGGGGCTACGTCGCAGTCGCAGCGCAATAGCGATTCCATCCACCCCCTGTTCGGGGGATATGCAAGCGCACGGTCTTGCGAAGATCTCGGCACTGAACCACGCACTTTCCGTTGCCGAGCACTGCCATGAAACCTCGCTGGACCGACTGGCTGGCCGCCGCCGCCATTGCCTTCACCCTGAGCGCCGGGGCCGCGACGACCCTGGTCGACGACCTGCCACGGATCGCGCAAAACCGCTGAGCAGGGGTCAAACGCGATACCCGTGAGTACCGACCGTGTACTAGTGCGCGCGCACTCCATCCGGCTTGCAACAGGATGGAAAAGCCTGCACCGACTCCGTTTACGCTGACCGCTCCAATTGCCCACCCCGCAGTGCCCTGCACAACCGGAGACTGTCATGAAGTTTCGCTGGTCCGAATGGCTCACCGCCGCAGCGCTCGTCCTGGCCTTCAGCGCCTTTGCCGGCGCGGAGGCCGCTGAACAGGTGTCGGTCGAGACCGAAGCACACTGACGGCCTGAACCGTGCACTGTGCGGCAACGCTGAAGATGACAATCCCGCTGCACCGGTTCATCATCGAATCTTCTCGTGTGACTCCTCCTCAGAGAAGCCTTAGGGACTGAGTTCAGTCTCAAGTCCCAGGGAGGCGGGCGTTCCGGGCTTTTGAGAGCGAGCCCCCGGAGTCGCGTCCCGCCTCCCTTCTTTTTTCCCCCAACCAGATTCCTTGTCAGACCTGCGCCAGAGCGATGGCCAGATCCGCCCCCACGTGCGCGTTGTGCTTCACCAGCGCGATGTTGGTGACCAGACTGCGGCCCTCTGTCAGTTCCTTGATGCGCGCCAGCAGGAACGGCGTCACCCGCTTGCCACTGACCCCCTGTGCCGCGGCCTCGTCCAGCGCCTGGCGGGTGATGGCCTCGATCTCGACCGGCGGGATCTCGTGCGCCAACGGCACCGGGTTGCTGAACACTACGCCGCCGCCCAGCCCGAGCGCCCATTTCGTCCGCACGAAGCGCGCCTGATCGGCCGGCGTGTCGATCCGGAAATCGCACGGCAGCCCGCTGTCGCGGCTGTAGAACGCCGCGAACCGGTCCTGCCCCACGCCGACCACCGGCACGCCGTGCGTCTCCAGGTATTCCAGCGTCAGCGGCAGGTCCAGCACCGACTTCGCCCCCGCGCAGACCACGGCCACCGGCGTGCGCGCAAGTTCCTGCAGGTCGGCGGAGATGTCGAAGCTCTCGGGCGCGCCGCGGTGGACCCCGCCGATGCCCCCAGTCACGAACACCTCGATGCCCGCCCGCGCCGCGCAGACCATCGTCGCCGCCACCGTCGTCGCCCCTGCCCGGCCCATGGCCACGGCATACGGCAGGTCGCGGCGGCTGAGTTTCATCACGTCGCCATGGCTGGCCAGCAGTTCGAGCTGGTCGTCCGACAGCCCGATGCAGATCTGGCCGTCGAGCACGGCGATCGTGGCCGGCGTGGCGCCACGGGCGCGGATGATCGCTTCGACCTCGCGGGCGGTCTGCACGTTCTGCGGGTACGGCATGCCGTGGGCAATGATGGTGGACTCCAGCGCGACGATCGGGCGGCCGGCGTCGCGGGCGGCCTGCACCTCGGCAGAGAAACGCATCAGGGGATCGGACATTGGTTTTTTCCTTTCGGGACAGTCGAAATCTTCAGGCCAACGGAACCACGGTGAGCGCACTTTGTACGGTGAGGGCCGCCCGCGCCAGCGCCTGGACACAAGCCGCTGACCAGCCGTGTGCGGCCACCTCGCCAGCCCACAGCGCCCGGCACAGCGCAGCAGCCAGCGCATCCCCGGCACCGGTCACATCGACGACAGCCTCCGGGGGCAAGACCGGCGCCGCCACGCACACCAGGCCGCCCGCCGCCTCGGTGTGGCACAGCCCGGCCGCGCCCAGCGTCACGACCACATCCGCTACCCCAACCGACCGCAGCCGGGCCACGCCCACAGCCAGGTCGTCAGTGCCGGCCCACGCCGCCAGCTCGCCCCGGTTGAGCACCAGCAGCCGCACGCCGCGCAGCCGACCGGGCAGCCGGCCCATCTTCGCCTCGGACACGGCCACCAGCACCAGCGGGGGTGCGTCGTCTGCTGTCGCAGTCTCGATCAGCGCCGCCAGCGTGTCAGCCGGCAGGTTCAGGTCCGCCACCACCAGCCCCGCCGCCCGGTACAGCGCCGCCCGCTCGGCCAGCCACGCGGGCGTGAGCTGTTCGCACAAGTCCATGTGCGCGAGCGCCAGGTGCAGGCTGCCATCGGCGTTCAGCACCGCGGTGTAGCTGCCGGTGAGCGCCCCGGCGACCACCTGGCTCGCACCGGTGTCGATGCCGCAGCGGGCTGCGTCGTCCAGCAGGGCGCGGCCGGCGGCATCCGACCCCACGGCGGTCAGCAGGCGCACCGGCACACCGCACCGGGCGAGGTTTTCCGCCACGTTGCGCACCACACCGCCGAAGCTCTCGCTGGCCGTCACCGGGTTCGAACTGCCCGGACGCACGGGCTCCGCCACGCGCAGCTTGCGGTCCACATTGGCACCGCCCAGGCAGACGACCGGGCGCACCGTGGTGCTCACGCCGCTGCGATCCGCGCCAATGCGGCGCTCTTGGCCTCTTCGCCGAGGAAGGACGCCCGCACGGCATCGGCCTGCTGCGCCATCAGCGTGGCCACCGACAACCCCTGGTGCGCCTGCAACGCGGCCAGCTCACCGCTGAGCGTCACGCAGGAGATCAGCCGGTTGTCCGTCGAGCACGAGAGATTCAGCCCGGCCGCCGTCATGGCGCCATACGGGTGCGCGGCGAGATGGCGCACCGCACCAGTGTGGACATTGCTGGACGGACAGACCTCGAAATGCACCCCCGACGCCCGCGCCTGCTCGACCCAGACCGGGTTGTCCATCACCCGCACGCCGTGGCCGATGCGGGTCGCGCCGAGCCGGATGGCCTCGATGACGCGGTGGCCGTCGTCGGCCTCGCCGGCGTGGCAGGTCAGGCCGAGGCCGGTGTCGTTCGCCAGATGCAGCGCCTCACGGTGGCGCGTGGGCGGGAAACCGCGTTCGGCGCCGGCCAGGTCGAAGCCGACCACACCGCGGTCGGCATAGCGCCCGGCCATGCGCGCCACCGAGGCGGTGCGCACCGGGTCGTCCATCCGCATCGCGCAGACGATCAGCCCGCACGGCAGCGCGCTGCGCGCCAGCCCGGCCAGCAGCGCCTCGATCGCCGCTTCCGGGCGCAGGCCGAGCGGCGCGAACAGGCTCGGCGCCATGCGGAACTCGGCCAGCACGCAGCCGTCCGCCAAGGCGTCCTCGGCCGCCTCGAAGGCCACACGCTCGCACGCCGCCACGCTGGCCATCGCGCCCACCGTCAGCGCGAAGCCGGCCAGATAGCGCTCCAGGCTGCCCGTGTGGGCGTTGGCCGCGAACCAGTCGCCCAGCGCATCGGCGGTGTCGGCCGGTGGTTTCAGGCCGCGGGCGCGGCACAGGTCGAGCAGCGTCTGCGGGCGCAGGCCGCCGTCCAGGTGCTCGTGCAGCAGCACCTTGGGCCGGACCGACCACGCCGCCGCATCGAGTGGCGGGCATGGGTTCTGCTTGTTGCTGGCTGACATGAACCGCCCCGGCTAGGGAAAACATGAATCGCCCGCCCGATTCGGCGAACGTTAGGATGTTGTCGATCGAACGGGAAGCAAACGTTTGCGCGCCACCCGAACGCGGCATTTCACCCCATCCCGACGACCAGCGTCAACTCCGCGCCCGACACACCACGCCGCTTGCGGCAACACTTCAGCGAGACCCACGATGATGACCCCGAAAATCCTCCTTCGCCTTGCCACGCTGTCCATCGCCCTGACTGCCGCGCTGTCCGCCCACGCCGACCCGGCCGTCATCTTCGACATGGGTGGCAAGTTCGACAAGTCGTTCAACGAAGCGGCGTTCCGCGGCATCGAACGGTGGAAGAAGGAAACCGGCAAGCCCTACCTCGAATTCGAGATCGCCAACGAGACCCAGCGCGAGCAGGCCATCCGCCGCATGGCCGAACGTGGCGCCAGCCCGATCATCGGCATCGGCT
>JBEANV010000106.1:0-3265 GCA_041165285.1 Pseudomonadota bacterium
CCAGGACTTCGACTGGAATCGCACCACCTGCCTGCCGCGTGAGCAGCTGGGCGGCGTGCTGGCGCAGGAACCGCTCTGGGTCGATCTGCGCTGGGCCCGCTCCAGCGCAGTGCTGGACCTCCACCATGCACGCTTCAGACAGGCGGTGCTCGACCTGGCCGCACCGCTGCATGGCCGCGACAAGGACGAGCTCGATGGCGAGGATGTGCGCACGTTTGTCCGCGCCCGCCGGCTGCGCCGTGCGGCGATTGCAGGCCTTGCCGGCTTGACGGTGATCGCCTTCGCGGCAGGTTATGTGGCCACACGCCAGCGCGACCGCGCCGAACAGCAGACAACGCTGGTGCGGCTGGGCCGGCTGACGGTGCAGGCCGATCTGCTGCGTGCACGTGGCGAGCCGGCCGACGCCAGCGTGATGCTCGCCGCCGAATCGCTGTCGCGCCTGGCCACCTTGGGAGAATCACGCCTGGACGCCGACCTCGCCTTGCGTGGTGCGCTGGCAAGCCTGCCGGTCACGCAGCACGAGTTCGACTTCGGTGACAGCCGCTATCGGCTCGTGCCCGGCGGGCAGGTGCTGATCAAGCGTGATCCGACCGTCGATGCCCTGTCCGCGTTCACGGTGCCGCGCGGAGCCCTTGCCAGCTGCGACGCGAGCCGCATGGGGCAGCCAGTGGGCACCCCGGCCCTCATCGTCGCCCTGAGCGCAAGCGGGCGCTGGTGCGTGCTGGCGCGCAGCAACGAGGTCTTCGAGCTCTGGCAGGCGCAGCCGCTCGCGCGGGTCGCCGCATGGCATGAGGCGGTGTCGCCCAAGGAACGTCTGGTGTGGCGCGTGGCCGATGACGGCGACACCATGGCGATGACTCGGCGCCTGCGGGCGACCCAGGCGCCGTCGACAGCCTCGCTGCGGGTGTGGCGGCGTTCGGCACCCGGCGTGTCGCTGAGCCTGCGCGGTGCGGCATTCATCGACTTTGCACCCGATGGACGCACATTCGCGACGACCCAAGGGGTCTGGAGCCTGGCCGCGGCGCCGGATGCGACGGCACGTCCTCTGTGGACCTGGCCGCATCCGCCGCAGGACATCGCCTTTTCTTCCGAAGGCGCGTACGTGGCGATGCGCGGCGAGACGGCGGGGCCGGTGGAGATCTGGTCGATCGCCAAGGCCGACGTGCGTCATCGCCTCGACCGGGTGCCGCCGGGTGAGCTGGTTTCGCTGGGTGAGCAGGCGAGCGGGCTGGCCGTGATCGGGCGGCGCGAGACCTGGCTCTGGGATACCTTGACCGATCGGGTGCGTGTTCGACTGCCTCAGCCCGCAGTCGCGGCAGCGATCGACGGTCGCGATCTGGTCGCCCTGGTCGAACTCGATCAAGGCAACGGGCTGACTCGTCAGCGCCTCCTGCGCCTGCCCTTCCAAGGCGCCGCCTGGGCCGCCGTGCCGCTGCCAGCTGAGCTGGATGCGCAGGCCGTGGCACTGACGATCCGGGGCACGACGGTGCGTCTGACGGTCCAAGGCGAGCCCAGGTTTGACGGGCTGACGTGGACGGCCGGTGAATCCGGTTGGACACGACCTGCGGTCTCGTCTGTCGTTGCGCGCACGGGTACCGTGGGCTCGAACATGGCAGGCGCATCGGCGCAGGCAAGTGCAAGTGGCGCAGGCATCGAGGCCGCCACGCGCAGCCTTGGCAGGGCCTTGTCGACGAAGGAACCGGCCGCAACCATCGGGGGCCCACCGCGTGTTGGGCTTGGTGTCGGCGCCGACGGCGAGCGCGTGGTCGTGACCCGTGGTGAGGGCGAACTCGTGCAGTTCGACGTGCCGACCCAGGCGCGTCTGGCCGAGATCTCGGACGACGGACGAACGGCGGTCGTGCTCGACATGGGCGACGTGGTGTCACTGCACCATGTGCTGCCGAACGACCTGATTGCGCAGGCCTGCAGGCGTGGGCCGCGTCCCATGCCAGAGAAATTCTGGACGCTTGTGCCTGGGGCCCTGACGTTGGACGTCTGCGGCCGGGTGTTGACCCGGCCGACGCCTGCGAGGTGATCGGAGCGAACCGCCGCTGGCCGACTGCCCCTGTCAGTCCCACGGGTGTGGCCATGCGGCACCGATCTTTTGAAATTTTTACCCGGGTATATTTGCCATTTATTTTTATCCGGGTATTATTGATGCATGAACAAGATCACGCCCGTTTACACCAGCTTTGCTGGCCATCGATGCATTGCCGCGGGGCCTTTGCTTGGCAACGTGCTGGCCGTCCGCAACGCTCTTGACGGCCCTGAGGAAGGGCCGGTGCTGGTGTTCGATGACGCGACTGGCCGGGTCGTCGACGTGGACACGCGCGGGTCCGAGGCCGACATCGCGACGCGGCTCGCGGCGCTGGCGCCCAGCGCTTCAGCGCCTCACACCGAACCCGAGCTGGTCGAGACTGCCGAGCCCAGGGGACGCGGTCGGCCCCGCATGGGCGTGGTGCCGCGCGAGGTCACGCTGCTGCCCCGCCACTGGGAATGGTTGGCCGCACAGCCGGGCGGAGCATCCGTCGCGTTGCGCAAGCTCGTCGAGGAGGCACGCCGCAATGGCGCGACGAAGGACAGGCAGCGCCAAGCACAGGAGCGGGCCTACCACTTCATGTCGGCGTTGGCCGGCAACTTGCCGGGCTTCGAAGAGGCTACGCGAGCGCTCTTCGCCAACGATGGGCCGCGCTTGAGCGAGGTCACGGCCGCCTGGCCGCCCGACGTGCGGACATACGCGCTGAAGCTCTCCACCTGCAACGGGGAGGCGAACACATGACGACGCCTGTCCTCCGTCTTGCACCTGCACAACAGCCATGAGCACGCTCCAGGCCAATGGCCTCACCCTGGGCTACGACCGCTTCGGCGATGCGGGCGATGAAGCGGTGTTCCTGATCTCGGGCCTCGGCGTGCAGCGTCTGCGCTGGGCCGATTCGTTCTGCGAGCGGCTGGCGGCACAGCGCTTTCACGTCATCCGCTTCGATAACCGCGACGCGGGCGAATCCACGCATCTCTCCGGCGCGCCTGCGCCCGACTTCGCTGCGCTCGTGGCGGCACTCAACGCCGGCCGCGTGCCGGACGTGCCCTACACGCTGCACGACCTGGCCAACGATGCCGTCGGTCTGCTGGACGGACTCGGCGTTTCGCGCGCCCACGTCGTCGGGCGATCCATGGGCGGCATGGTGGCGCAGTTGCTGGCCAGCACGCATGCGCCGCGCGTACGGTCGCTGGCTTCGATCATGTCCAGCACAGGTCATCCCGGCCT
>JBEANV010000107.1:0-6215 GCA_041165285.1 Pseudomonadota bacterium
GCGACCAGGGCGTGGGCGAGGTGCTGCATCATGACTGTCTTGCCGCTCTTGGGCGGCGAGACGATGAGCGCGCGCTGACCTTTGCCGATCGGCGCGATCAGGTCGATGATGCGGCTGGTGATGTTTTCTTCACCCTTGATGTCACGTTCCATCCTGAACTGCTCCTTGGGGAAGAGCGGTGTCAGGTTCTCGAACATGATCTTGTTCTTGCTCTCCTCGGGCGTCAGTTCATTGACGCGGTCCACCTTGACCAGGGCAAAGTAACGCTCGCCGTCTTTCGGCACGCGTACTTCACCTTCGATCATGTCGCCGGTGTGGAGGTTGAAGCGTCGGATCTGGCTCGGGGACAGGTAAATGTCGTCCGTGGAGGCGAGAAAACTCGTGTCCAGGGAGCGCAGAAAGCCGAAACCATCGGGTAAGACCTCCAGTACGCCATCGCCGAAAATCTGCTCACCCTGACGGGCGCGCTTTTTCATGATCGCGAACATCAGCTCCTGCTTGCGCAGGCGACTGGCGGACTCGATCTCCAGCGACTCTGCCATCTGGATGAGCGCCGAGATGTGTTGAGCCTTGAGTTCGGAAAGATGCATAGGGGCGGACCCTGAAAGCAGGTCGGACCGGTGCCAGCCGGACAGACCGGGGGTGTTCGGGCCCTGGCTCCGTCGCTGCTCGGGATCGTCCTCCGGTGAATGCCGTGCGGGCAATCAGACGGTGGCGTCCAGTTCGATCAATGCGGGGAGTAGGGGGGCCGACGCTGCGCGCGCTTCAGAACCGGTGTCAACCAACTCTTCGACAACTGGCGCGCAGTGGCATTCGCAAAAGGTGGCAGCACAGTCGGCCGACACCTCTGGGAAGAATTATAGATGAGATTCGACGAAGCTCTTCAGCTGCGGAAATGCCAGGGCCCCCACCTTGGTGGCAACAGGCTGGCCGCCCTTGAAGACCATCAGCGTCGGGATGCCGCGGATACCGAACTTGCCGGCTGTGGCCTGGTTGCTGTCCACGTCGAGCTTGACAATCTTGATCTTGCTGCCCAGCTCGTCCGCGACCCGGTCCAGCCCAGGGGCCATCTGCTTGCAAGGGCCGCACCATTCGGCCCAGAAATCGACCACGACCGGCGTTTCGGAATGAAGTACTTCGGATTCGAACGTGGTGTCAGTGATGTTTTGGATGAGGGGGCTGCTCATGTTGGTTCCGTCGGGAGGGAAATGGCTGAAAGGATTTCAGCAGGTGACTGGATAAAGTTGATTTTGGCATGAACGCAGCAGATCCCGTGCGGGCCGTCGCCAGTAAATGGCTATCGCTGTCTTAGGGTCACACCGGATACGCCTTTGAAACTGCGGTCAGTTTCACCGTTGAATGGCAGCCATTGGCGGTTCCAATCAGCATGTTTCTGGCCTCATTTCCCCACACCATGACCGACGCTGCAATGACGGCACCTGCGCCTGCACCGGCGCCCGTGCTGCGAACCTTTGGTGACTTCGGGCTGCTGCGCCTGCTTGGCCGCAGCTCGCTGACCATCGCCTGGCTGGCCATCGACAACCGGACCAAGGAGCCAGTGCGCCTGCTCGCATCGACCCAGCCCGTCAATGCTGCCGCCACGCGCACGCGCTGCATCGAAGATGTCCAGCGCGCGGCCCGGTTGGTCCATCCCCGCATCGCGGCGGTGCGCAGAGTCGGCTGCGTGGACCGCTTTCCCTACCTCGTCTGTGATGCCGAGCCCGGCGATCTGGACGCGCCGTCACTGGCGGCGACCGTGCTCAGCCTGGACGATCTGGTGCTTCGCGGGCACGATCTGCTGGATGCGCTGTCCTACGTCCACGAAGCTGCCATGGTCCACGGCGACATCGGCCAGCACACCGTGATGCTCGACTCCGCCGGGCGCTTGCGGCTCTGGGGCTGCGGCCTGGGTCAGGCGCTGGCCAACGCCCGTGCCACGGCAGACCCGCAATCGCCGCAGCAGACCGCCGTGGCTGCGGCGCCCAGCCTCGGGTTCCTGCTGTCCCGCGAAATCGCGGCTTGCGGCCTGTTGATCCAGCACTGGCTGCTGGGCCGGCCGCCCGCTGGCGAGCCGGACATGCCCACGCTGCTCAACCAGAAAGCCACCATCGACCTGCGCTTGCCGACGGAGGTACCGCAGCCTGTGCCAGCGTCGCTGCGCCTGATCATCAACCGCGCCATCGACCTGCACCCGCAGCGCCGTTTCGTGCATGCACGCAGCTTCGAGCGGGTACTCGGCAACTGGCGCCAGTCCCAGCTACTCGGCGACAACAGCTTCGACGCCGTGCTTGCAGAGCGCATCCGCCGCGGCGGCCACCTGCCGGCCCGACCAATGCTGTCCGACCGGGTCACGCTGATCGCCAGCATGGAGAAACAGCGGCTCGATACCGTGGTGGACGTGCTGCTGGAGGACATCGGCCTCAGCCTCGGTTTGCTGCGCTACGCCAATTCGGCGGAAGCGACCGTTGCGACCGCCGACGGGCCAGTGCTGACCGTGAACCGCGCCATGCTGCTCATGGGCACGGCCGGGCTGCGCCGGGTCGCCAGCGGCATGAAGATGTGGCCGGGCACGCTCAAGCCGATGGGCATACGCGCACTGGAAGCGGCAATGAAACGCGCGTTGCTCGCGGGCCACCTGGCCGAACACCTCGCCCCTGCCGGCATGGATGCTGAAGCTGCCATGCTGGCGGCGCAGTTCCAGCACCTCGGCCTGCTGCTGGCGGCTTACCATTTCCCGGAAGAGTTGCAGCAGATCGCCCGCCTCAGGGTGGCGGGCGACGTGGGCAGCGGCCAGCCGATCAGCGAGGAAACAGCGACCCTGGCCGTGCTGGGCGTGGACCTGCCAGGGCTGACCGATTCCTTCCTGCGCCTGTGGGGGCTCAATGAAACGATGCGGCAGCGTGTCCGGCCGATTCCGCTCGATCGGCGAATCCTGAGCCCGAACACGCCGGGCGGCTGGCTGAAGCTGGTGGCCAGTTGCGCCAACGAGATCGTGGCGGTGACCGAACTGCCGCAGCCTGCCCAGCCCGAGGCACTGACCCTGGTGCTCGACCGATACCACAACGCGCTCGCGCTCGACACCGAGCAAGTGCGTGGCGCCATGCGCCAGGCCCGCGATAAGCTGGCGCATCACCTCATCAACGCCGCCGCGGCCAACTGAGCGCATGCCCACCTGGATCGATTCGCACTGCCACCTCGACGCACCGGAGTTCGACGCAGACCGTCCCGCTGTCTGCGAACGCGCCCGGTCGGCCGGCGTGGCCCTGCTGGTGATCCCCGCAGTGGAGTGCGCGCTGTTCGACAGCGTGCGTCTGCTCGCCCATGCGACCGGGCAGGTCTATGCGCTCGGGCTGCATCCGCTGTATGTCCACCGCCAGCCAGCGGATGCACTGGCGCAGCTGGCGCAGGCGCTGCACGCGCACCGCGATGACGAACGCCTCGTCGCTGTCGGCGAATGCGGGCTGGACGGCTTCGTGCCCGGCCTGGACTGGGCCACCCAGGAGCACTTCTACGCTGCCCAGCTCGCGCTCGCCCGCAGTGTCGATCTCCCGGTGATCCTCCATGTGCGCCGATCGGCCGATGCCCTGCTCAAGCAGCTGCGCCGCGCCGGTCTGCGCGGAGGCATTGCCCATGCCTTCAACGGCAGCGAGCAGCAGGCCCGTGCGTTCATTGACCTGGGGTTCCGGCTGGGCTTCGGGGGCGCGATGACCTTTGACCGTGCCCTGCAGATCCGCCGATTGGCGCAGACCCTGCCCGCCGAGGCCATCGTGCTGGAAACCGACGCACCGGACATCCCGCCGCATTGGCGCTACCGCACGGCGGCCGAGCGCGCGCAGGGCCTGGGCAGTCACAACGAGCCGGGTGAGCTGCCCCGCATCGCCGAGACCCTGGCCGCCTTGCGCGGCTGGACGCTGGAGGAGACGGCGTCCACCACCACCGCCAATGCCTGCGCCGCCCTGCCGCGGCTGGCGCAGTGGTTGCCGGCATGACGCGGTTGTCCGGTTTCGCGCCGGTGCTGGCGCCGAACACCCGGCTCATGGTCCTGGGCAGCTTCCCGGGGGTGGCCTCACTGACGCAGCAGCAGTACTACGGCCATCCGCGCAACCAGTTCTGGCCGATTCTGTCGGCGCTCTGGTCCGTCGATCTGCCCGGCCTGCCCTATGCCGAGCGGCTCGACCTTGTGCGCGCCCGCGGCCTCGGCATCTGGGATGTCTACGCCCACTGCCGCCGCGAGGGCAGTCTGGACAGCGCCATCGAGTCCGCCGAACGCAACGACTTCTCGGCCCTGCGTGCGCAGGCCCCCGGACTGGTCGCCGTGGCGCACAACGGCGGCGAATCCGCCAAGGTGATGCAGCACCTGCGCTCGCTCGGCGTCGCGGTGCATCGCCTGCCTTCGACCAGCCCGGCCAACGCGGGCTGGTCATTCGAACGCAAGCTGGATGCGTGGCGCGCCGTGTTTGCGCTTTACGATCTCGCATGACCTCGCAAAACCTGACCAACGACGATTCGTCTGCGTCCCCCGCAAAAACCGCCAGACCCACCAAGCCCGCCCGCTCCCGGCCCAGGACGCTGCCGTCGGCGTCGATCTCTGAGTTCGACGGCGTGCGCTACCTGCACCTGGGAGAAACGCCCTGGGTCCAGGGCGCCATGCGGCTGCGCAAGCACCGTGCGCTGGAGCTGGACTACATCCAGCGCATGATGGTCTGGCTGCTGCTGCGCGACCTCGACACGCTGGACGACACCCGCGTTGTCCAGCTCGGCCTGGGGGCGGCGGCACTGACGCGGTTCTGCCACACCGAACTCGGGCTGCAGACGACGGCGGTGGAGCTGAACCCGCAAGTGATCGCGGCCTGCCGCCAGTGGTTCCGATTGCCGGCGAACGACGAACGGCTGACGGTGGTGGAGGCCGACGCTGCGGCCTGGGCGGTGGATGCCGCCCACCGCGGCAGCGCCGACGTGTTGAGCATCGACCTCTACGACCACCAGGCCGCTGCCCCTGTGCTCGACGACGAGGCCTTCTACCGCGACTGCCACGCCGTGCTGGCCGACGGCGGCGTGCTGGTGGTCAACCTGTTCGGCCGCAATGCCAGCTTCGCGCGCAGCGCCCGACGCATTGAAGCCGCCTTTGTGCCCGGTGGCGGGCAGGTGCTGATGCTCGCACCCACGGAGGAGGGCAACACCATCGTCGTGGCGCTCAAGAGTGGCCAGCGACCGGACGATGCCGTGCTGCGCGAACGGGCGGAGCGTGTCACCGAACGCTGCGGGCTGAAGGCGGTGCGCTGGCTGGGGCTGCTCGGCCCGCTGCCGGTGCCACGCCGCAAGGCAATGCCCGTGCCCGCCCCGGCGCGCTGACGGGGATCTGTCAAGATCGGTTCCGAGATTTCGGGAGTCGAACATGAGCCTCACCCCCCAACGTCCTGCCCCCAATTTGCAGTCGCACCTAGGGCCGCTGACGTGGCGTGACCTGCTGAACTGGCTGGTGGAAGACGACATCGTGCGTGCCGGCGACGCTGCGCTGCTGGCGCAGCGGCTGGGCGCGGGCGACAGTGCGCAGCATCCGCTGGTTCGCCTGGCGAACGCCGGTTTGCGCCAAACCCGCAGCATGGACGTGCTCGATCTGGAGATGCTCACGCGCTGGCTTGCGCAGCGCGTGAGTCTGCCGTACCTGCGCATTGATCCGATCCGGGTCGATGTCGCCAAGGTGACCGAGGTCATGTCGGCCGGTTACGCCGAGCGGCGCCGGGTGTTGCCGGTGCAGGTCGGCGCGGCCGAGGTGGTGGTCGCCACCAGCGAGCCTTACGTGGTGGACTGGGTCAGCGAGATCGCGCAGCACACACGCAAGACCGTGCGGCTGGTGGTGGCCAACCCGCTGGACATCGCACGCTACACGGTCGAGTTCTACAACCTGGCCCGCTCGGTGCGCGCGGCACAGAAGACTGGCGAGGTCAGCGCCTCGGTCAACTTCGAGCAGCTCGTCGAACTCGGCAAGCACAAGCAGCTCGACGCCAACGACCAGGGCGTCGTGCAGGTGGTGGACTGGCTGTGGACCTACGCTTTCGAGCAGCGCGCCAGCGACATCCACCTCGAACCCCGGCGCGACCAGTGCGTGATCCGGCTGCGCATCGACGGCGTGCTGCACACGGTCTACCAGTTGCCGCAGACGGTGATGGCGGCGGTGACGGCGCGCATCAAGCTGCTCGGGCGCATGGACGTGA
>JBEANV010000108.1:0-3444 GCA_041165285.1 Pseudomonadota bacterium
CGCATCGCGAAGGGACTCGGACAGCGACGCACGGGAAGCGGGGGGAATCTGGAATTTCAGTTCAATCTCTTGCATGGCAGCGCCTGTAAAATCAGGGGTTCACTCTATAGCGTCCGCCCGCTCACACACCATGCCGCTCTTCTGGAAGCACTACAAGTCCGAGACCACCCAGTTCATCGAGAGCCTGAAGCAGCAGGATCCGGAGCTGGAACAGCGCCAGCGCGAAGGCCGCAGCCTGCTGTGGGACCGCGAGCAGAACCGCAGCGCCCAGGGCGAGTTCAACACCGCCAACGTGCCGCAGCAGCCCTACGTCTACCAGACCAAGGGCTGACGTGTCCGCCGACACCAGCGCCGCGGAGTCGCTCGACCCGGCAGCGCTGGCGCGGCTGTACGGCGAACCGCTGTTCGCGCTGCCGCAGGATCTTTATATCCCGCCCGAAGCCCTGGCGGTCTACCTCGATGCCTTCGAGGGACCGCTGGACCTGCTGCTCTACCTGATCCGGCGGCAGAACTTCAACATCCTCGACATCCCGATGGCCGAGGTGACGCGCCAGTACCTGGCCTATGTCGACCAGCTCCGCGAACACCACCTCGAACTCGCCGCCGAGTACCTGCTCATGGCGGCGATGCTGATCGAGATCAAGTCGCGCATGCTGCTGCCGCCGCGCCAGGTCGCGGCCGATCAGGAGGCCGCAGATCCGCGGGCCGAGCTGGTGCGGCGCCTGCTGGAGTACGAACGCATCAAGCTCGGTGCGGCCAAGATCGACCAGCTCCCGCTGCTCGGCCGAGACCAGCTGGCCGCGGCGGTCCACATCGAGCAGGCGCTCGAAGCGCGCCTGCCTGACGTCAGCGCGGTGGATCTGCGCAACGCCTGGGCCGACGTGCTCCAGCGCGCCAAGCTGACCCAGCGCCACCACATCGGTCGCGAGGCGCTGTCCGTGCGCGAACACATGACGCTGGTGCTGCGCGCATTGCAGGGACGGCGCTTCGTCGAGTTCCACGCGCTGTTCGACCTGACACGCGGCGTGCCGGTGCTGGTCGTCACCTTCATCGCCATGCTCGAACTGGCCCGTGAACGCCTGCTGGAGATCACGCAGGCGGAGGCGTTTGCCCCCATCTACGTGCGCCTGACCTACACGCCAAGCTGAGCCGCCCCCTACACTTCCGCCGACAACCCGTCAGGAGTGTGCAGATGTCCACGATTCAAGCCGGCATTGCCGCGCGTGTCCCGGCCCACGGCCGCTACCTCAGCCTCGCGTTGCGCCCCGGCACGGACGATGCCGTGCGCCCTGTCCTGCAGGCACTGGCCGCCCAGGCCGATGGGCTGCACACCGTCGTCGGACTGGGTGCCACGCTGGTGGCGCGGCTGGATGCGGCCGTGCCCGGCCTGCGCAGTTTCAGCGCACCGCCGGCCAGCCGGGTGGATCTGCCCGCCACACCTGCCGAGCTGTGGCTGTGGCTGCGCGGCGAGGACGATCCCGGCGCGCTGCTCCAACGCGGCCGCGCGCTGGCCCACCTGCTTGCGCCCGCCTTTGACGTCACCCACGAACTGGCTGCCTTCCGCCACCTGGACGGGCGTGACCTGACCGGTTACGAAGACGGCACCGAGAACCCCACCGGCCGCGACATGGTGGACACCATCGGCGTGCAGGGTCAGGGGCCGGGACTCGACGGCGGCAGCTTCGTCGCCGTGCAGCAGTGGGAGCACGCGCTGGAGCGCTTCGACCGCTTCGACCGCAACACCCAGGACCGCATGGTCGGCCGCCGCCGCGCCGACAACGTCGAACTCGACGACGCGCCCCCCAGTGCCCACGTCCACCGCACCGCGCAGGAGAGTTTCTCTCCCGAAGCCTTTGTCGTGCGGCGCTCGATGCCGTGGGCAGAAGCTGCGCGCTGCGGTCTGCTCTTCACCGCCTTCGCCACGGGCTTCGATGCCTTCGAGGCCCAGCTCGCCCGCATGGCCGGTGTCGAGGACGGTGTGGTCGATGACCTCTTCCGCTTCAGCCAGCCGGTGACGGGCGCCTATTTCTGGTGCCCGCCGGTGGGCCGCCGCGGGCTGGACCTGAGCCGCCTCCTCGTCGGGGGCACCGGCTCGATCTGATCAAGAGGTGCGTGATTTGCCGGTTCCACGGCGAGATCGGCCACCAGGGGGGGCATAAGATACCCGGAGCACATCTGTCACTTCCGGGGCGTTCCCCCGGCCAGCCGCTGACAACCCGCTCCGATGACACCCCTGCCCCGCCCGATCTCCGCATTGCTGGCCCCGCTGATGTCCACAGCCGGGAGCACCTCCGTCGGTGCGCATGCCCAGGAGCCCACACCGTGATCCAGCCCCTGCCCTTCATCCGGAGAACCCTCGCCCTGCGGCCGATGCCAGCTCCGTGGTGGTTCGCCGCCTTGCTGACGGCCGTGCTGCTGCTGGCAGCGCGACCCGTGGTTGACCGGTTTGACCTCGCGGCGCATGACTTGCTGAACCGCGACGTGATCGCACCGCTGTCCGGCCCGCAAGCACCGGCCGAAAGCATCGTGGTCGCCATCGACGACGCCAGCCTGCAAGCACTCGGGCGCTGGCCGTGGCCGCGCCAGCGCCACGCCGAGCTGATCGACGTACTGCGCAACGCCGGCACGCAGGCCGTGGGCTACAACGTGCTGTTCGCCGAGCCGGCCGCCGACCCGGCCGAGGACGACCGCCTGGCCCAGGCCATCGCCGCACACGGCCAGATCGTGCTGCCGGTCATGCCGGAAAGCCGACAGGCCGACGGGCGCACCACCGTGCTGCAGCCGCTGGCCGCGCTGGGCAAGGCAGCCGCAGCCCTCGGGCACGCCGAGGCGCCGATCGACCTCGACGGCCAGGTGCGCCGCGTGGCGATGGTCGCCGGCAGCGGATCGACCGCCTGGGAGGCCATGCCACTGGCCGTGCAACGGGTCAGCGCCTCGCGTGCCGGGGCGCTGGCGGGGGTCGACCTGCAGCGGCACGCGCTGGAGCCATGGTGGCAGGAACAGCTCCAGCTCCTGCCCGCCGGTCACAGCCCGATCACGCAAGTGTCGGCGTCCGAATTGCTGCGCGACCCCAGTCTGGTGACCTTGCTCACCGGCCGGGTCGTCTGGGTCGGCTTGACCGCTCACGGCATCGACAGCGCCATCCACGTCCCCGGCGCGCGTGGCAGCACGCCGCTGAGTGCCGTGCAGTGGCAGGCCCAGATGCACCAGGCGATGGACCGCAACCGCGTCGCCAACATCGCCGGTGCGCCAGTGGTGCTGGCGGCCAACGTGCTGCCGCTGGTGATCGCGGCGCTGTTCGGCCGCTGGACCATGCGCTCCTTGCGCGTCAAGCTCACGGTGATGCTGTGGCTGCTGCCGCTGCCGCTGCTGGTACAGACCGCCGTGCTGGTCTGGGGCCATCTCTGGTTGCCGATGGGGGCGATGACGCTGGGCTGCGCGATC
>JBEANV010000109.1:0-5397 GCA_041165285.1 Pseudomonadota bacterium
GCGGTGCTGGCGGGGTTCACGCTGCTGATGCAGGTGCTCTACCCGACCGTCATCGCGCCGCTGTTCAACAAGTTCCACCCGCTGGCCGACGAGGCGCTGAAGGGCCGCGTGCAGGCGCTGATGCAACGCTGCGGCTTCAAGGCGCAAGGCTTGTACGTGATGGACGGCTCCAGGCGTTCGGCGCACGCCAACGCCTACTTCACCGGCTTCGGCAGCAGCAAGCGCGTGGTCTTCTTCGACACGCTGCTGGCCCGCCTGTCCCCCGAGGAAATCGAGGCGGTGCTCGCCCACGAACTCGGCCACTTCCACCACCGCCATGTGCCCAAGCGCATGGCCACGATGATGGGCGTGTGGCTGGCGGGGCTGGCGCTGCTGGGCTGGCTGATGAACCAACCGGCGTTCTACACGGGACTCGGGGTGCAGCCGAACCTGATGGCACCGAACCACGGCCTCGCGCTGCTGCTGCTGACGCTGGCCGGGCCGGTGTTCAGCTTCTTCGTCACGCCGCTCATGGCCGCCTCGTCGCGCCGCCACGAGTTCGAGGCCGACGCCTACGCCAGCCAACAGGCCCGCCCCGCCGACCTGCAATCCGCGCTGCTCAAGCTGTTCGAGGACAACGCCAGCACGCTGACGCCCGATCCGCTGTACGTGCGTTTCCACTACTCCCACCCCCCTGCGTCCGAACGCCTTGCCGCCCTCCATGCCCACACCTGAACTCGACACCGGCCTCGTCATCGCCGGCCACGGCCGCCACTACATCGTCGAGACACCCGAGGGCCGCGAGATCAAGTGCAGCACCCGCGGCAAGAAAAGCCAGTGCGTCGTCGGCGACCGCGTGCGCTGGCAGCCCACCGACACGCTGGGCAACGAGGGCGTGATCGAGTCGCTGGAGCCCCGCGACAACCTGCTCTACCGCCAGGACGAGTGGAAGACCAAGTCGTTCGCGGCCAACCTGGACCGGCTGCTGATCCTCGTCGCCGCCGAGCCGGTGTTCAGCGAGAGCCAGCTCGCCCGTGCGCTGGTCGCGGCGGAACAGGCGCGGATCAAGGTCAGCATCCTCCTGAACAAGATCGACCTGATCGATTCGGCGCAGCTCGCCCGCGAGCGGCTGGCCCCTTACGTGAAGATGGGCTACGACGTGATCGAGGTGGCCATCAAGGCGCAGCCCGACGAGACCCGCGCCCGCCTGACCGACCTGCTGGCGACGGGCTCGACGCTGGTGCTCGGCCCGTCCGGCACCGGCAAGAGCACGCTGGTGAACCTGCTCGGGCTGGACGCCGCGGCGCCGGTGCGCGAGATCTCGGTGGCGCTGAACTCTGGCCGCCACACGACGACGCACACGCGCTGGTACTGGCTCGACGATGCCCACCAGGGTGCGCTGATCGACTCGCCGGGCTTCCAGGAATTCGGCCTGCGCCACATCCCGGTGGAAGACCTCGCCGCGTGGATGCCGGACCTGTCGCGCTACCTCGGCCAGTGCCGCTTCGCCAACTGCAGCCACGACCACGAGCCGGGCTGCGCGGTGCTGGCGGCGCTGGGGCGCGGGGACATCGCGCCGTCGCGGCACCGGATTTACCTCGAAGTGCGGGACGAGCTGGGGCGCACGCACTACTGAGCCGGTTCAGGGGCACGCCGCCAGTGCCAGCACCTGCAGCGTCTGCCCCTTCGCATCCAGCACGAACGCCACCACGGCCAGGTCGGCAGCCTTCCAGCCCGGCTGCAGCGTGAAGGTGGTGCGGACCTGCTGCGCCGCAAGCGGCCCGACCAGCGTGCGCACGACGTGGTCGTGGCGCAGCGTGGTGCGGGCGTTTTCACCCGCCGTGACGCTGGAGCTGAGGCGGTTCTCGGTCAGCGCGAGGTAGACCTCGCCAGCCTGGGGCGTGGTCGCGTCGGTGGATCGGCTCTCGGCCTGCACCTCGATGCGCTGCGGCGCCTGCGTCAACGCCAGGGTCAGCCGAACCCGAGCAGGCGGCGGCGGGTTGACTGCGGCCGTCACGCCTTGTGACCAGTCGCGGACATCCTGCCCGTCGCGCATCACCTGTGGCGTGTAGACCCAGCCGAGGCGGCTGTTGCGGGCGCGCTGGCGCTGGCTGAACGCGGCCTGGGCGTAAGGATCTTTCCAGCCCAGTTGGTCCCAGTAATCGACGTGGAAAGCCAGCGGCACCACCCCGCTGCCCACCGCAGGCAGTTGCGAGAACCAGCGGTCGGCCGGCGGGCAGGAACTGCAGCCCTCCGAGGTGTACAGCTCCAGCAGGCTCAGCCGCGCCGCGCCACTGGTCGCCGTGCAGGTGGCGGCCTGGGCCGCAGGCGGGGTCAGGGCGCAGGCCCACAGCAAGGCCGTCAAGACAGTCAAGGCAGCACGCATCGCACCACTCCAGTCGAAACCCCTCAGTCGCACAGAGCACGACCTTCCTTACACCGCTGGTTCAAGCACACGAGACGCCGCACGCCACACACATTCGCGCAGCGTGCGCACACTGGCCGAGTCCAGCCGCCAGCTCTGCCAATACAGCGCCACCGAAACGCTGTGCCCCGGACACAGGTCCACCAGCGTGCCCGCCTTCAACGCCGCGGCAGCCAGCGGCACCGGGTGCAGCCCCCAGCCCAGCCCGGCGATGGCCGCGTCCAGAAACCCCTGCGCCGACGGCACCCACCACTGCGGCGGCGAGCAGTCCTCGCCGATCACCTGCGACAGGAAGCGGTGCTGCATCTGGTCTTTCTGGTTGTAGACCAGCATCGGCGCCCGCCGGAAACCCTCGGCCAGCGTCACGCCCGAAAAATACCGCTGCACAAACGCCGGGCTGACCGCCGCGACGTAGCGCATCGCCCCCAGCGCATCGACCCGGCAGCCGCCCACCGGCTCGGCCGCCGCCGTAACCGCCCCGAACACCGTGCCGTTTTTCAGCCACTCGCGGGTGTGGTCCTGGTCATCGACGTGCAGCGCCAGCGTGTCGCCGCTGCGGGTGTGGAAATCGACCATCGCCGGCACCACCCAGGTCGCCAGGCTGTCGGCGTTGACGGCCACCGGAATGCTGCGCGGACGATTGCCCGGCGTATCCGCCTCGGCCAGCGGCTGCAGATCGTGCGCCAGATCCGCTTCCAGCATCTCGATCTGCAGGAAATGGCGGTACAGGCGCGCACCTTCCGGCGTGGCCGTGACCGGCGCCGAGCGGATCAGCAGCACGCAGCCCAGCCGCTCCTCCAAGGCCTTGACCCGCTGCGACACCGCCGATGGCGTGACGTGCAGCTCCCGCGCTGCCCGCTCGAAGCTACCCAGCCGCAGCACGCAGGACAAGGCCCGCAAGGCGATCAGGTCGATCATGTAGTGTAGCCATGCTTAATCATGGTTAGTAAGTTTAGCTGTACTGCACGCTGAGCGCCCCCTACGCTGCACGGCATGAACACGTCCACCTACTTCCTTGGCATGGCCACCAGCGCCGGCCTGATCATGGCCATCGGCGCGCAGAACGCATTTGTCCTGCGCCAGGGGATCCGGCGCGAGCATGTTGCGGCCGTGGTCGCCCTGTGCGCCGTGTCAGATGCGGTACTGATCGCGCTGGGCACAGCCGGTATCGGTGCAGTGTCCGCCAGTTTGCCGCTGGCGATTCCGCTGCTGACGGTCGCAGGGATCCTGTTCCTGTCGGTCTACGGCGTGCAGGCGGCGCGGCGGGCGTGGCGACCCGACGGGCAGGGACTCGAAGCGCAAGGGGGCGCACCGCTCGCATTGTCGGCCGCATTGGCGCAGGCGGCGGCGTTCACCTGGCTCAACCCCCATGCGTGGCTCGACACCACGGTGCTGCTCGGCTCGCTGGCCAATGCGCAAGGGGACGCCCGCTGGACCTTCGCAGTGGGAGCGATGACGGCGAGTCTGCTGTGGTTCACGCTGCTGGCCTGGACGGCGGGTCGGCTGGCGCCACTGTTCCGTCAGCCGCACACCTGGCGCGTGTTCGACGCCGGGGTGGCAATGATGATGATCGCGCTGGCGGGTGGCCTGACTGTGCAGACCCTGAAGGGCTGATCAACCCAGCCGATTCGCCAGCGACAGTAGCGCCAGCAGCATCATCCACAGCACCATCGAACGCCACACCAGCCCGACCACCGTGCGCAGGTGCGACAGGGCAGGCGGAGCGCCGGGGGTGCTGCCCTGGCCGTCCACGGGCGCTTCGCCGGGCAGCACCACGGCATAGGTTCCCGCACCACCCGTGCCCAGCGTCGGTGCGTCGGCACCGCCCAGAGAGACGCCGCAGGCCCCGGCCGCCGCGGACAACAAGATGCCGTCGTTGGACTGCTTCCACAAGCCCGCACACTGGCGCCAGCAGTCCACCGCTTCCTCGAAATTGCCGACCACCGCGAAACCGGCCGCCGTCAGCCGCGCCGGCACATGGTCGAGCACCGAGAACGCCGCCTGCGAACGCAGCATCAGCGCACCGTTGACAGGTGCCGTTTCCGCGCGGGTCTTGAATGCCCAATAGCGGGCGCAGAACTCCGACATGCGGTACACCACGGCGCCCACCGGTCCCAGCCCCAGCGCCGAGCCGAGCACGAACCAGAAGAACACGCCGAACACATGGCGGTGTGCCGCCAGCAGCGCGTGCTCGATGACGTGGCGCAGCAGCTCGGTGCGGGGCAATTCGCTGGCGTCCAGGTGGCGCCACTCCTGCAGCACGCTGCGGGCGCGGTCTTCATCGCCCTGCTCCAGCGCATCGCGGATGTCGGTGAAGTAGTGACTGAATTGCCGGAATCCCAGCGTCAGGTAGAGGATCAGCAGGTTGAATCCGAGCGCCAGCAGCAGGCTCTGGTGGTGCAGCAGCGCGAACACACCCCACACCAGCAGCGCCGGGGTGAACACGGTGACGACCCAGACGACCCAGGCGTGGTGCTCGCGCCCGGCGTCGAAGTTGCGCGCCGTCCAGCGCGCCCAGTCGATGAGGACTTCATGCACGGGATTGCCCTGCGGCAGCGGCCGCAGTTGTTCGACGATCAGAGCCAGCAGGACGGCGAGGAAACTCATGCCGTCAATGATAACGGTGTGAACAACGACACGGCATCCGCCTTCACCCGCGTCACCAGTCAGGCGGCCAGAAAGCGGTAGAGGTTGCGCAGCATCGCCGCTGTGGCACCCCAGATGAAGTACTCGCGCTCGTCACCTTCGGCGGACAGGCCACGCCAGGGCATGGACAGGAACTGCCGGCGCTCGGTGGGGCTATCAAAGACGTGGACCTGGTGGTGCGCAGGTGCCATCAGGAATTCCAGCGGCACCTCGAACGCCTCCGCGACCTCGCCACCGTCAATCTCCAGCGCAAACGGCGGGTGGACCAGCGCCACCACCGGGGTGACGACGTAGGACGTCACCGTGGTGTAGGTCGGCAGTGCGCCGATCACCTCGACATGCCGGGC
>JBEANV010000110.1:0-4586 GCA_041165285.1 Pseudomonadota bacterium
GCTGGGCGAGCAGACGCCGATCGAGCCGGTCGGCGTGGACAAAGGCCCCTACGGCTACGCCAAGACGCGCCAGGAACACATGTTCATGGACTACGCGAAGCAGCACGGCTTCGAGACGGTGGTGCTGCGGCCGGGCGTGATCTACGGGCCGGGCGGCGGGGCGCTGTCGCCGCGGGTCGGGCTGAAGGCGATGGGGCTGTTCGCGAGCCTGGGCAACGGGGCGCTGCTGCCGCTGACGTATGTCGAGAACTGCGCCGATGCGGTGGCGCGGGCGGCGGTGCATGCGCCGAATGGCAGCGCGTTTGCCGTCACCGACGACAACCTCCCCACCTGCCGCCAGTACCTCGACGGTTACCTGAAGAACGTGCAGAAGATGCGCGTGGTGCCGCTGTCGTTCGGCGTGTTCATGTGGGTGTCGAAGCGACTCGTCGCGTACAACCAGAAGTCCAAGGGCCAGATGCCGGCGGTCTTCACGCCCTACGTCGTCAAGTCGATGTACACGCCGATCCGCTACAGCAACGACGGCCTCAAGCGCATCGGCTGGAGCCAGCGTGTCCCCACCGCCGACGGACTCAGCCGCACCTACGCGTGGCTGAAGTCGCAACTGCCGCGCTGAACAGGGTCGCTCACCGCGCCTGCGCCTGGGCGTAGAAGCGCTGGAAGGCGTGGTGCAGCGTCCCGATCGAGCCGTGTTCGCGCACCCAGTCGCAAGCGGCCTGCCCGAGGCGCTCGCGCAGCGGGGCGTCGGACAGCAGCCGGTCCAGCGCGTCGAACAGCGGCCCACCCTCGGCGGGCGGGACCAGCAGACCGGTCTCGCCTTCGCGCACGATCTCCGGATTGCCGCCCACCGCCGTGGCCACGATCGCCAGCCGGGTCGCACACGCCTCCAGCAGCGCGATCGACAGCCCCTCGGTCAGCGAGGGCATGGCGAAGATGTCGAAACCAGGGGTCAGGTCCGACACGTCCTTGCGCTGCCCGGTGAAAACCACCCGGTCGCCCAATCCAGCCCCTTGCACCTGCGCCCGCAGCTCAACTTCTAGCGGGCCGCTGCCCACCAGCGCCAGCCGCAGCGACGGGTGACGCTGCAGCAGCGCGGGCATCTGCGCGATCAGCAGCGCATGGTTCTTCAGCCCGACCTGCCGCCCGACCGCGCCAATCAGCAGCGCGTCTTGCGGCACCCCCAGCCGCACACGCGCCTCATGGCGGCGCTCGGGTGTCCAGCGGAAACGATCGACCGGGATGCCGTTGAGCACCGTGGTGGCGCGGTCGGCGCGGACCATGCCACTGCCGACATAGCGGTCGTGGACTTGGGCGCCAACCATCGCATAGCCGTGCGTGCGGCCGATCGCCCAGGTGAAGAACCGCCGCAGCCGCGCCTCGCGGTCCAGGCGCAAACCCATGTCATGCAGGCTGCACACCAGTGTCGGCGGGCGCCAGCGCAGAAAGGTCGCCGCCGCGGCGTGGTAGTTGGGCACGAAGTTGTGGGCGTGGACCACCTCGATCTCCCGTTCGGCGATGCTGCGGCGCAGGCGGCGGATCAGCGCCAGGTCGAGGCCGTCGCGCTTGTGGCCGACGATGACCTCGATGCCGGCGGCCTCCAGTTCGGGCTTCAGACCCACCGTGTCCAGCAGACTGAACACGCAGACCTGGTCGCCGTGGCGTTTCTGTTCGATGGCGAGGTCGGTGACCACCCGTTCGAGGCCCCCGAATTCGAGCGAATCAACGATGTGCATCAGCCGCAGGGACATGGAGAAGGTACGGGCAGTCGAGAATGGCGCGCATGCTAGCGCAGCACCCTGTCGTCTGCCCAAGGAGTACACCCATGCCACCCCGTTTCTCACTCCCTGCCCTGCTCCTGGCCCTCGGGCTGGCGCTGGTGGCGCACCCCGGCCAGGCGCAGCGGGTCATCGTGCCGGCCACCAACAGCGGTACCCAGACGGGCGGGCCGAGCGGCGAGTCCGGGCAGTTCCTCGGCGATCTCGGTGCCCCGCCCCAGGAGGTGTCGGCCACGCCTGGCAAACCTGGCGAAGCGGTTGCCGCGACCACGTCCGCCCCGGCAACTGGTGCGGCCTGGCCCCCGGCAGCGCGCGAGCCTGTCAGCGCCGACGGCTGCTCCAGGCCGCTGACCGGCTCGGGCACCACCTACCACGTCGGACCGGGCCAAGCCATCACCGAGCTGACCGACGTGCCGTGGCTGTCGCTGCGCGCCGGGGACGTGGTGAACATCCATCACCGCGCCGAACCCTACCGCACCAAGTTCGCGCTGCGGGCACAGGGCACGGCCGACGCTCCCGTTGTCATCCACGGCGTGACCGACGCCAAGTGCAACCGCCCGGTCATCAGCGGCCAGAACGCCGTCACCGCGCGCGATGCCGTGGCGATGGGCTATTTCAACAAGCAGTACACCGAGCCCTACGGCCTGATCTTCATCTACAAGTCGCGGGAACAGGCCTGGGGCAGCCGCCCGAAACACATCCGCATCGAGAACCTGAAGCTCACCGGCGCCCACAAGGACAGCCGCTACACCGCACAGGACGGCAGCATCGGCCAGTACCTCGGCGGCGCGGCGGCGGTCTACGCCGTGGTGGTGGAAGACCTGACCATCGAGAACTGCGAGATCACCCGCAACGGCAACGGCGTCTTCGTCAACAGCAAGTCCGAGGACGAGGCCAGCCGCAACGTCTTCATCCGCCACAACCGCATCTGGGAGAACGGCAACACCGGTAGCTGGTTCGAGCACAACCTCTACGTGCAGACCGCCCGCGCGCTCTACGAGGGCAACTCCATCGGCCAGCTCATCCCCGGCGCCAAGGGCTCGTCCATGAAGGACCGCTCCAGCGCCACCGTCGTGCGCTTCAACCACATCGTTGCCGCTGCCCGCGCCATCGACCTGGTGGAGATCGAAGGCGGCGTGCGGCAAATCCTGAAAGACCCGCTGTACCCGGACGCCTGGGTCTACGGCAACCTGATCGTCAACGACTTCAAGAACCCGGGGCTGCCCTCGGTCAAGCTGATCCACTGGGGGGGCGACAACGATGAGCGCTATTTCCGCCAGGGCACGCTGCACTTCTACAACAACACCGTCCTGCACAGCAGCACGCAGGCACAGGCCTGGTACATGGCCCTGTTCGACATGCCGACCGCACAGCAGAAAGTCGATGCCCAGTCGAATCTCTTCGTCAACCAGGGCACCACGCAGATGCGTGTCGGCCACGAGGGCGGCACCATCGAATTCAACGGCAACAACTGGATCAGCCGGGACTGGGCCGAAGCGGCACCCACATCGGTGGTCAAGGTCGCGGTCAAGGGCAAGCTGCTCACACAACCCGCCGCGGGGCTCGGCCCGGACGGTCGGCCGCGCGCCGGGGCGGCCGGCACCGATCTGGCCGACAACGCCGCCGACCTGCCGCCAGTGGGCTACCAGTTTGCTGAACCGGCCGGCATCGTGCGCCGGGTCCAGAGCGGACGGGCGATGGACCTGGGTGCCTTCGAACTCAAATAGCAAGAAGAACAAGAAAAAGCCCCTCAAGTTCCGGCAGGACATGCCGATTCCCCCTGTGCCGAGGCCCGGAAAGGCACATCAACCTCCGATGCGCGCCCGGACCGTGTGGATTCCACACCAGGCCCAGGAGGTTGTCCCATGTCCTGTCCACACCCCGTCCGGAAACCCATCCTCGCGAGCAGTCTGGCGATCGTCGGCACACTGCTCCTGGCGACCACCAGCCCCGCCCAGGTCGTGCGCAGCACAAGCACCGCCACACGGCCGCCGATCATCACGACCCCGCCCACTTCCAGGATCGTGCCCGCACGGCCGCTGGTGGCCAGTCCGGCTGCACCAGTGGCGGGGACATCACTGCCGGGCCTCACACCCTGCACGGCTTCGGGCCGCGGCACCGACTACCCCGTCGGCCCTGGCCAGACCTACACCAGCCTGGACACCGTGCCCTGGGAGTCGCTGCGCGCCGGGGACACCGTGCGCATCCACCACCGCGACACGCCCTACCGCAGCAAGTTCCTGCTTGCCGGGCAGGGCACCGCCGAGGCACCGATCCGCGTCTGCGGGGTCCGCGGGCCGAACGGCGAGCGCCCGGTCATCGACGGCAGCGGCGCCACCACCCGCGCCGCCCTCGGCCCGCTCTACAGCAACACCCTCACCTACAGCCACGTCCACCAGGACCGCTCCGTCATTGTCATCAAGCCACTGGCCACCGAAGCCTGGACCGCCTACCCGCGCTACCTGCAGATCGACGGCCTGAAGATCACCCGCGGCCACCCCGACTACCGTTACCGCACGGCCGCAGGCGTCGAGCGCGCGTATGCCCCGTTTGGCGCCTGCATCTGGATCGACCGCGGCCAGCACATCACCATCGCCGACAACGAGGTCACCGACTGCCAGATGGCGGTGTTCAGCAAATCCACCGACGACGGCGACTTCGCCGTGACCCGCGACCTGCGCATCGCCGGCAACCGCTTCGCCGGCCACGGCATCGCCGGCGACTGGCACGAGCACAGCACTTACCTGCAGAGCGTGGGCACGGTGGTCGAGTTCAACGACTACGGCCCGCTGCGCAGCGGCTCGCCCGGCA
>JBEANV010000111.1:0-14641 GCA_041165285.1 Pseudomonadota bacterium
GAGCCATGCCTTCAAGAAGCCGGGTGCGGTGGTCTAGCGAAGAAGAAATTATGGCTGTTTGTTCGATCATGAGGCTTCCCCACGTCCCAATCGTACTTTAGCTTCTATTCCTAAAAGCAGCAAAACTGATAAAAAGGGGTACTTTTTATTACCGTTGTGCTAACGATGACGTCCGTTCGATAGATGTTGCCGACCGTGTGATCGACTTGACATCCACAGGAGCAGTGACAACCAAGGGGCGTTGGGGGATTGCCGGAAAGTGGTACGGTACTTACACGTTTATCCAAAATTTGTATCCACAATCCTGAGAAATATTCACGCGAAATATTCATCGCGTCGCAAATATCGCCATTGACCAGGCGGCAAGTGACCCAATGAGACGCTACCAATGCGCACGCGTTTCAGTCCGACCACCTTGAGGCCGACGGCTTCGCACATGCGCCGAATCTGGCGCTTGCGGCCTTCGCGCAGCACAAAACGCAGCTGATCTTCGTTCTGCCAGCTGACCTTGCATGGGCGCAGCACGTGGTCGTCGAGCGTCAGGCCGTGGTTGAGCAGCGCCAGATCCGAATCGGGCAGGCGCGGGCCGTGGTGGTACTCGACCCGGACCAGGTACTCCTTCTCGATGTTTGAGTCTTCACCGATCAGCTGGCGCGCCACGCGGCCGTCCTGCGTCAGCACGAGCAGGCCGACCGAATCGATGTCCAGGCGCCCGGCAGGTGCCAGGCTGCGCATGTGGCCCGGATGCCAGCGCAGACCGGACTGGTCTTCCTTCCACTGGTTCTCGGGGCGCAGCAGCACGGAGGCCGGCTCGTAACCGTCCTCGGCCTGGCCACTGACATAGCCCATCGGCTTGTTCAGCAGGATGGTGACGCGCTGGGCCTGCTCGCGGTGCGCGGCGGGATCGACGACGATCTTGTCGTCCGGGCGCACCCGCTGTCCCAGCACAGCCAGACGGCCATTGACGCGCACCCATCCTGCCTCGATCCATTCGTCGGCTTCCCGGCGCGACGACAGTCCGAGCGCAGTCATGCGCTTGGAGAGCCGGTCACCTTCCGCCGAAGGCAGTCCGGGCGGACGGCTTGCGGGCGTGTTGGGCGGCATCCCCGGGCGGTCGGAACCCATCTGGCGGGCGACCTGGGGGTTGACGACGCTCTTCAGTGGCCGGGTCGGTGCCTGGCGCGGAGCGTCGTGCGGCGGTTGCCGCATCGGTGCCGGTGTGTCCCGGCGCGGTCCGCCACGGTCAGCCAGATTCTGGGCAAATCGCTGGTTGTTGACACTCAGCGGTCCGCCGCCCTCCCGGCGCGGGGGCTGCGGCCGGCGTTCGTCACGCTGCTGGGCGTTCTCCCGGTCCCAAGCCGCCTGCTGCTCGACGCGCTGCGCCTGCGCTTCGGCGAGGGTCGGGCGCGGACGTGACCCCTGACCGCGCAGCGGGCCGCGCCCGGCGGGTTTCCCGTGATCGGGGGAGGGGGCGGATTTCTTTTTCAAAGTGAGTGTGACCATGTCGTCGGGCTGGCACCGGCGCAAGGCTTCCGGAACGGAACGCCACTGCGCCTGTGCTATCTTCTTTTGCAGTATTGAACACCAGTATCAGGCCCCGTCAATCGGGGCGTTTTCTTGTCTGGACTTGCCTGAGTCGAACCGAAGGGATGTGCGCGTGGATGTCGTGATGTTGTTGAAAGCCGCGGTGATGGGCGTGGTCGAGGGGCTGACAGAGTTTCTGCCAATTTCCAGCACCGGGCACCTGATCCTCGCTGGCTCCTTGCTGGGGGGATTCGATACCGAAAGCGGCAAGGTGTTCGAGATTGCAATCCAGACCGGCGCGATCTTCGCCGTGATCCTGGTCTACTGGCAACGTCTGTCCAGCACTGCCACACACCTGGGCAGCAGCCAGGATGCGCAGCGCTTCGTGCGCAATGTGCTGATCGGCTTCCTGCCGGCGGTTGTGCTCGGTCTGGCGTTTGGCAAGACGGTCAAGGCCCACCTGTTCACCCCGGTGATCGTGGCATCGGCCTTCATTGTCGGTGGTCTGATCATCCTGTGGGCCGAACGTCGCCCGGCCAGCTCGGTTCGGGTGTCCTCGGTCGACGACATGACACCGCTCGATGCGCTGAAGGTGGGCCTGGTGCAGTGCTTCGCCATGATCCCCGGCACCAGCCGCTCCGGCTCGACCATCATCGGTGGCATGCTGATGGGCCTGTCGCGGCAGGCAGCGACCGACTTCAGCTTCTTCCTCGGCATTCCCACGCTGATCGGCGCAGGTGCCTATAGCCTCTACAAGGAGCGTGCCCATCTGTCGATGGCGGACGCGCCAGTGTTCATGGTCGGACTGGTGTTCTCGTTCCTGTCGGCGTGGCTGTGCGTGCGCTGGCTGCTGCGGTATGTGGCGACGCACAACTTCGTGCCCTTCGCCTGGTACCGCATCGCCTTCGGTTTGCTGATCCTGCTGACGTCCTACACGGGCATGGTCAGCTGGCACGGCTGAGATCGGCCGGGCGGCACCGGAACACAAGATCCCAGACGCCGTGCCCCAGCTTCAGCCCCCGGTTCTCGAACTTGGTCAACGGGCGGTAGTCGGGGCGTGGCGCATAGCCCGCCGCCGTGTTGTCCAGTGCAGGCTCGGCTGACAGCACTTCCAGCATCTGCTCGGCGTACGGTTGCCAGTCGGTTGCGCAGTGCAGGTAGCCGCCCGGAGCCAGGCGCGTCACAAGTCGGGCAACGAACTCGGGCTGGATCAGCCTGCGCTTGTTGTGCTTCTTCTTGTGCCACGGGTCCGGGAAGAAGATGTGGACACCGGCGAGTGAGGCTGGCGCGATCATCCGGTCCAGCACCTCGACCGCGTCGTGCTGCACGATGCGCAGATTGCCCAGGCCCTGCTCGTCGATCAGCTTGAGCAGCGCACCGACGCCGGGCGTGTGGACCTCGACGCCGAGAAAATCCACGTCCGGCTGCCGCGAGGCGATTTCCGCGGTCGCGCCGCCCATGCCGAAACCGATCTCCAGCACCAGCGGCGCAACGCGGCCCCAGACCGTCTGTGGATCCAGCTGCTGGTCGGACCAGGGCAGCACATAGCGCGGCCCCAGTTCCTCCAGCGCGCGCATCTGCCCCGTGCCCATGCGGCCGGCACGGACGACGAAGCTGCGGATCGCGCGGTGGTGACCGACAGGCGCGTCGGTCGAGCCAGTCTCGGCCTCTGCGAGCGGGTGCAATTCAGTCGGAACGGGGGTCGGATCAGTGACGGTCATGAACAATGGGTACCGCGGCGTGTGCGAGCGGTATGAATATTTCAAAATGAAATCCCTGGAACCAATGGTCGCGGGATTGAAGGGGCTAGTCCGGGCTATTTTGCCTATGCACTGGCGTGTAGCCCACCTAGGCTCAGTGCATGAGTGATTTTGCATCAACGGTGGGGGCCTCCGATTCGCCCCTTTGTGCTTCCCGGCGCCGGTGGCTTGCGCTTGCTGCCGCGGCGTCTGCGGGCCTGGCGGCCGATCCGCTCCAGGCCCGCGCCCGCAACGCGACGCCAGCCGTGCCGCCGCTGGCGTTTTCAGAGCCGGTCGATCGGCTGCCAGCGGCACTGCGGGAGCGCCTGAGTGAAACCGGTCTGGCGACCGATGGCTTCGGGCTGCATGTGGCGCCGCTGGATGGCGGGCCAGCGGTGCTGTCGTGGCAGGCCGCGCGGCCCTTTGTGCTCGCGTCCACGGCCAAGCTGATCACCTCGATGGCGGCGCTCGATCTGCTGGGGCCAGCTTACCGCTGGCGCACACGGGCCTATCTCAGCGGTCCGCTCACCAATGGCCGGCTGCTGGGTGACCTGGTTCTCCGTGGTGGTGGTGATGCCAGCCTGACGTCGCAGGATCTGCTGGCGTGGTTCCAGCGGTTGCGCGCACAGGGGCTGCAGGAAATCTGGGGTGACATCATCCTGAACCGCGAAGCCTTCAGCCTGCGTCCACAAGACCTTGTCTCGACGCCTGAGCCATCGCCCGATCGACCTCACCACGTGCGCCCCGATGCGCTGGCGCTGGATGCTGGTGTGGTGCGCGTGGCGGTGCAATCGGACGGCGGCGGGCGTGCCAACATCCAGGTGACGCCTGCGCTGCACGACGTGAAGCTGATCAATGCACTGGGGCGTGGCGGTGCCTGCGTGGCAAACGCTGTCTACCGGGATGTCGAGGGGGCGCTTCAGCCGCAGTTGCAGATCAACGGGCAGTGGTCTGCCCGCTGTGGCGCGCAGCAGATCCGGTTTTCACCGGTCAGCATGCGCGACCTGGGCCTGCGCGCGGTCGAGGGCCTGTGGCTGCAGGCGGGTGGGGTGCTGCGGGGGCGGGTGGTCGAACACTCCGCATCGTCACCTGCTCCCTGGCAGACCGCCGATGCACAGTCCGCTGCCACGGCACCGTTTTCCGAGCATCTGTCGGAGCCGCTGTCGGAGCAGTTGATCGACATGAACAAGCGCAGCGACAACCTGGTTGCGCGCCACCTGATGCTCAGCCTCGCCGCTGATTTTCCGAACCATCCTGCCACCGCCGATGCGGCGCAGGCGCGTGTGCGCGACTGGCTGACCCGCAAGGGGGTGCGCCGCGAGTGGGTCGGGCTGGACACCGGCTCGGGCCTGTCACGGCTGGAAAAGGCGACGCCGCAGGCGATGGTCCATCTGCTAAGCCGCGCGGTGCGCGGGCCGAATGGCAAGCTGTTGCTGAAGTCCCTGCCCATCGCCGGTGTCGATGGCACGCTGGAAGGCCGCCTGCGAGGTGGCGCAGCCGAAGGCCAGGCCTGGTTGAAAACGGGCACCTTGCTCGATACCCGCGGGCTGGCCGGCTATGTACGCACCCGGAGTGGGCGCATGCTGAGTGTGTGTCTGCTGGCCAACCATGCCGAGAATGTGGCGGCTGCTACGCCTGCGCTGGACGCCTGCGTCGAATGGGCGGCGCGTCTGGCATAATCGAAGTCTGCAGTTTCTGGCAGCGTGCGGGTGTAGTTCAATGGTAGAACGGCAGCTTCCCAAGCTTCATACGTGGGTTCGATTCCCATCACCCGCTCCAGATCGCCCCCTCAGTTTCCCTGCTCCGACGCCAGCATTGCCTCGCGCGTGACCAGCAGCACCTGATCCTCCCCCGCACTCGTTTCCAGCCACACGGCTTCCAGCGCCGGAAATGCCGCCTCGAAATGCGTCCGCTCATTGCCAATTTCCAGCACCAGCACAGCGTGCGGGCGCATCCGGGCAGGTGCGTCCCGCAGCAGCTGGCGTACAAAATCCATCCCGTCGGCTCCACCGGCGAGTGCCAATTCCGGCTCGGCGCGGTATTCGGCCGGGAGTGCGGCCATTGACGCGGCGTTCACATACGGCGGATTGCACAGGATCAGCCCATAGGGGCCGTCCAGTGCCGCCAATCCATCGCTTTCCACCAAGGTGATCCGGTCGTTGAGGCCGTGGCGCTGCACGTTGATGCGCGCGACTTCCAGCGCATCGGGGGACAAGTCGGCCGCATCCACCCGCACCTGCGGATAGGCCATCGCCGCCAGTACGGCCAGACTGCCGTTGCCGGTACACAGGTCCAGGACGCGGTCAGTGTTCTCGGCCAGCCAGGCGTCCAGGGCCTCGCCCAGTTCGGGATCGGCCAGCAGCTCGGCGATGAACGAGCGCGGCACGATGGCCCGCTCGTCCACATAGAACGGCACGCCCTGCAGCCATGCCTCTCGGGTCAGGTACGCAGCAGGCTGGCGGGTGGTGATGCGCCTGTCGATCAGCGCCTCGACCTCGGCCTGTTGCGCAAGGGTGACCAGAGCGTCTGCGACGGCGTCGAGTTCTGCCAGTGGCAACCCGAGCTTCCACAGCGTCAGCCAAACCGCTTCGTCGAAGGCGTTGGTGGTGCCATGCCCGAAGCGCACGTCGGCCTGCGTCAGCCGGGCACTCATGGCCTCGATCAGGGCGAGGACTGTGGTGCGGGCGGTCGCGTCGGGGGTAGCGTTCATGTCAGCATCGCCTCCAGCGTGCGGCAATAGATGTCCTTGAGCGGGCCGAGTGCGGCCAGCTCGCAGTGTTCGTCGATCTGGTGGATCGTGGCGTTGACGGGACCGAACTCGACGACCTGCGGGCAGATCTGCGCGATGAAGCGGCCGTCCGATGTGCCACCGGTGGTGGACAGTTCGGTCTCCAGCCCCGTCACGGTGCGGATGGCTCCGGCCAGCGCTTCGACCAGCGGGCCGGGTCGTGTCAGGAATGGGCGCCCGCTCAGGCTCCAGTCGATCTGGTAATCCAGCCCATGGCGGTCCAGCACGGCGCACACCCGCTGCTGCAGGCCTTCCGGCGTCGATTCGGTCGAGAAGCGGAAATTGAAGTCCACCACCAGCGCGCCGGGGATGACGTTGGTCGCGCCCGTGCCGGCGTGGACGTTGGACATCTGCCAGCTCGTCGGCGGGAAGTGGTCGTTGCCGCGGTCCCACTCGATCGCGCAGAGTTCGGCCAGCGCTGGCGCGGCGAGGTGGATCGGGTTCTTCGCCAGCTGCGGATAGGCGATGTGGCCCTGCACGCCACGCACCGTCAGTCGGCCCGACATCGAGCCGCGCCGCCCGTTCTTCACCATGTCACCGACGCTGCGCACGGAAGTCGGCTCGCCGACGATGCAGGCGTCCAGCCGCTCGCCGCGTTCGATCAGCCATTCGCAGACCTTGACGGTGCCGCTGTGCGCCGGACCTTCCTCGTCGCTGGTGAGCAGGAAGGCGATGGCGCCGCGGTGGTCCGGGTGCGCGGCGACGAACTCTTCCACCGCCACGACCATCGCCGCCAGCGAGGTCTTCATGTCGGCGCTGCCGCGGCCGTAGAGACGGCCGTCGCGGTGCGTGGGCACGAAGGGATCGGAAGACCACTGGTCAAGCGGGCCGGTCGGCACCACGTCGGTGTGGCCGGCGAGCACCAGCGTCGGGCCATCGGCCGTGCCGCGGCGAATCGCCCACAGGTTGCTGACCCGGAAATCGTCCGGACCAAACGGCAGATCAACGCACTCGAAACCCAGCAGGCGCAGGCGGTCGGCGATCAGCGCCTGACAGCCCGCGTCGTCCGGGGTGAGGGAGCGGCGGGCAAGGAGTTGCTCGACCAGGGCGAGGGTAGGCAGGTGCATGTCGAGGGGCGGCCGCGTGGACCGCTGTTCAGCGTCCGGGCGTGTGTCAGCGCTTCTTGGACAGGAAGGGCAGCGGCTTGACGGCGGCCGAGGTCGGTGGTGTCGGGGGGGCGGTGCCCGTGGGCATGGGTGCTGGCGCGGGCGTGAAACTGCCGCGGGCGTTCGGGTTCTGGCCGGGCACCACGTCCAGCGTGATTTCGGTGAAGGACGGACCTGGCTCGGCCTCCTTCTCCTCTTCCTGCTGGCGCTTGCTGCTCACCAGGTCGTTCTGCAGGCGCCAGAGCAGGTTGGTGGGGGAATCGGCGTGACTGATGCCCTCGTCGCGCGTGACGACGTTCTCGGTGACGAGTCGGGCGATGTCCTGCTCGAAAGTCTGCGAGCCTTCGGCCATCAGGCGGTCCATCGCCTCCTTGATGCCCGAGAAGTTGCCTTGTTCGATCAATTCGGAGACGAACTGCGTGTTCAGCAGCACCTCGACGGCTGGCACCCGCCCGCCCTGGGTGGAGCGCAACAAGCGCTGCGAGACGACCGCCTTCAGACCGGCGGCCAGATCTGACAGCAGCGCCGGCCGCGACTCGGGCGTGTAGAACGACAGGATGCGGCTCAGCGCGTGGTGGCTGTTGTTGGCGTGCATCGTCGAGAGCACGAGGTGGCCCGACAGCGCATACGACAAGGCCGAACTCATCGTCTCCCGGTCGCGGATCTCGCCAATGAAGATGCAGTCCGGCGCCTGACGCATCGCGTTTTTCAGGCCGATCTGCAGCGACTGCACGTCGCGACCGACCTCCCGCTGGTTCACCACCGACTTGTAGTTGGTGAACAGGAACTCGATCGGATCTTCGATGGTGAGGATGTGCCCGGCGACCTGCTTGTTGCGGTGCTGGATCATCGAGGCCAGCGTGGTGCTTTTGCCCGTGCCCGTGGCACCGACCATCAGGACCAGGCCCCGCTTGGCCAGGCACAGGGTGTTGAGCATCTCCGGCAGATTGAGCGAGTCCAGGGCCGGGATCTCGGTCGGCATGAAGCGGAACACCGCGGCGACCGTGTCGCGCTGCTTGAAGCCGGAGAGCCGGAAGGTGCCCACACCGCTGATGTGGACCCCCATGTTCAGCTCGCCGGTTTCCTGCAGCTCCTCCATCTGCGCCGCCGTGATCACCTCGCCCAGCAGCATGCGTGGCTGGTTGGGCGCCAGCGGCTCCTGGGTGAGCTGCAGGATCTGCCCGTGGATCTTGATGAGCACCGGCATATTGGCCGAAAGGAAGACGTCGGACGCCCGCTTCTCGGCCATCAGGCGCAGGATGCGCTCCATGTTCTTGCTGCTCATCGCTGGCTCCCCGCTCAGGTCCGGATTGGCTTGGACGGATCAGTCGCGCAGCAGGTCGTTGATGCTGGTCTTGGAGCGCGTCTGCGCGTCCACGCGCTTGACGATGATCGCCGCGTACATGCTGTAAGCGCCGCCGGCCTTGGGCAGGTTGCCGCTGACGACCACCGAGCCACTCGGCACGCGGCCGTAGCTGATCTCGCCGGTGGCGCGGTCGTAGATCGGTGTGCTCTGGCCGAGGTAGACGCCCATGCCCAGCACCGAATGTTCCTCGACGATCACGCCTTCGACGACTTCCGAGCGGGCGCCGATGAAGCAGTTGTCCTCGATGATGGTCGGGTTGGCCTGCAGCGGCTCCAGCACCCCGCCGATGCCGACGCCGCCCGAGAGGTGGACGTTCTTGCCGATCTGCGCGCACGAGCCGACGGTGGCCCAAGTATCGACCATCGTGCCGCTGTCCACGTAGGCACCGATGTTGACGTAGGACGGCATCAGGATCGCACCCGGCGCCACGAAGCTGCCGCGGCGGGCGACGGCCGGCGGCACGACGCGCACGCCGGTGGCACGCAGTTCGGCTTCGGACAGGCCGCCGAACTTGGTGGGCACCTTGTCGAAGAAGGTGAGCGCGCCTTCGCCCGTGCCGCCCATCGGCACGTTGTCGTTCAGGCGGAAGCTCAGCAACACGGCCTTCTTCAGCCATTGATGCACCGTCCACTGGCCGACACCTTCACGCGACGCCACGCGCAGGCGGCCGGCGTCGAGTTCGGCGATGGCGTGGGCGACGGCCTCGCGCACCTCTGCCGGGGCCGACGACACGGACAGGTTGGCGCGGTCTTCCCAGGCGGCTTCGATGAGGGATTGCAGTTGGCTGGAGTCGGACATGGAGGGTTCTTTCTGTCGGAGCAGATCAGGATCAGGAAGCGAAGGCGGTGTTGGCGCGGATGAATGCAGCGATGCGGTGTGCGGCTTCGAGGCATTCCTCGACACCGGCCACCAGCGCCATGCGGATGCGGCCGGCGCCAGGGTTGACGCCGTGCGCCTCGCGGGCCAGGTAGCTGCCGGGCAGCACCGCGACATTGTATTGAGCCAGCAGTTCACGCGTGAACACGGTGTCACTGCCGCCGAAGACGGTGTCTGGCACCTTGGCCCACAGGTAGAAGCCCGCGTCGGGCAGCGCCACGTCCATCACTGAAGCCAGCACGGGCGTGACCTGCGCGAACTTCTGGCGGTAGAGGTTGCGGTTCTCGATGACGTGGGACTCGTCGTCCCAGGCCGTGATGCTGGCCTGCTGCACGGTCGTGCTCATGGCGCTGCCGTGGTAGGTGCGGTAAAGCAGGAAGCTCTTCAGGATCTGCGCATCCCCGGCGACGAAGCCCGAGCGCAGGCCTGGCACGTTCGACCGCTTGGACAGGCTGGTCAGCACGATCAGGCGCCGGAAATCGTCCCGGCCCAGACGCCTGGCAGCTTCGAGCGCACCGAGCGGGGCCTCGTCACGGAAGTAGATCTCGGAGTAGCACTCGTCCGAGGCGATCACGAAGCCGTGCTTGTCCGACAGCGCGAACAGCTCCGCCCACTCGTCCATCGGCACCACGGCGCCGGTCGGATTGCCCGGTGAACAGACGAACAGGAGCTGCGTGCGTGCCCAGGTGGCATCGTCGATCTGAGACCAGTCCGCGGCGAAATTGCGGGCAGGGTTGCTGTTGGCGAAGACCGGCGTGGCGCCGCACAGGTAGGCCGCGCCCTCGTAGATTTGGTAGAACGGGTTCGGGCTGACGATGACCGGGCCGCCTTGGTCCGGGTGGCGGGTCGGGTCGATGACGGTTTGTGCAAGCGAGAACAGCGCCTCGCGGGAGCCGTTGACCGGCAGGATCTGCGTGGCCGCATCCAGCGCCACGCCGTAGCGGCGCTGCACCCACGCCGCGCACGACTGGCGCATCGCGGGCAGGCCGGCGGTGGCGGGATACGCGGCCAGCCCATCGAGCGAGGTGGTCAGCGCAAGCTTGAGGAACTCGGGCGTCGGGTGTTTCGGCTCGCCGATGCCCAGGCTGATCGGCCGGAGAGCCGGGTTCGGGCGGACACCCTGGGTCAGCGCGCGCAGGCGCTCGAACGGGTAGGGCTGGAGGCGCGAGAGCAGGGGGTTCATGGGGCAGGATTATCGGGCATGTGCCCCTGCACCAGGCGGTCTGGCCCGCCGCGTCCAACCACCTGCAGCCGCCCCACCAGCCACACCACCGCCAGCGTGCAGCCCAGCGCCAGCCACCCGCCCCGGGCATAGCCCTGCACCAGCCCCTGCGCATCCCGCGTGATCAGCAGCCCGCCGACCAGCGACGCCACCCCCATCGCGCCGGACTGCATCGCGTTGTTCAGGCTCATGAACGCCCCCCGCGAGCGCGGTTCGACCGCCGAGGTCACCAGCGCCATGCCCGGCACCATGCGCCCCGACACCAGCACGAAGAACAGCGTCGTGACCATCAGCACCTGCGCCAGCGTGGTCATGCCCCAGTGCCCGAGCTGCGGGAGTGCCAGCACCGGCACCAGCGCGAGCAGCGCCACCAGCCGCAGCGTCGGCGCCTTGCCCCAGCGGTCGGCCAGTTTGCCCAGCAGTTGCGAGCTGACCAGGGTGGCCAGACCGCCGACGAGGTAGATCATCGGTACCTGTGCGGTGGTCAGGCCGAGGTTGGTGGTGGTGAACAGCGTGATGTAGGGAATCATCGTGAAGCTGCTGAACACCATCAGCACCGTCAGCGCGAATGCCCGCCAGTGGTTGCGCACGCCGAGCACCTGCCGCAGTTGCTGTGCAGTGCTCTCGCGGTCGCCACGCGCGGCGAGGTGACCGGTCATGCGCGGCACCAGTCGGCTCGCGGCTCCCCAGATCAGCACCGACACCGCCGGCAGCGCGAAGAAGGGAGCGTGCCAGCCATGGGCATTGGCCAGCCACAGCGACGCGGGCACGCCGGCGACGGTGGCCATCGAGAACGCCGCCATCACCATGCCCATCGCCGCCCCGCGCCGCTCGAACGGCACCGCGTCGGCCACGATGGTCTGCACCAGCGACCCCAGCACCCCGCCGAACAGCCCGGCGGCCACCCGCGCCGCCATCAGCGTGTGGAAGGTCGGCGCCAGACCGCACGCCAGTGTTGCCACCGCCAGCCCCGCGAACAGGATCAGCAGCAGCCGGCGGCGCTCGAAGCGGTCGATGTAGGTCGTGGCGGCCAATCCGGAAACACCCGCTGCGAGGGTGTAGGCAGCGATCAGCAGCCCGAATTGCGCGTCGCTGATGCCGAAGATCACCGTGAGCTGTGGCCCCAGCGGCATCATCAGCATGAAATCGACGACGTGGATGAACTGGATGGCGGCCAGGGTCAGCAGCATCACACGTTCGCGGCGTGGGGTCAGAGGAAACGTGTCGGGCATGGCTTGTCCATTCGGGATGACCCGAGAGTGTGCCCAAGTTCGCGGTCGGGCGCAGGGCGGGTGCTATCATCGCGACCGCTCTGCGCCGCCTCGGCCGGGTGAAAATCCCATTCAAATCAACGACTTGACACCACGGCACCGCGTCGATGCGCCTGAATTCGATCAAGCTCTCGGGCTTCAAGTCGTTCGCTGACGCGACGCATTTCCAGTTGCCGGGCCAGCTCGTCGGCGTTGTCGGCCCCAACGGCTGTGGCAAGTCCAACATCATGGACGCCGTGCGCTGGGTGCTGGGCGAGTCCAAGGCCAGCGAGCTGCGCGGCGAGTCCATGCAGGACGTGATCTTCAACGGCTCCGGCAACCGCAAGCCCGCCAGCCGCGCCAGCGTCGAACTCGCGTTCAGCAACGATGCCGGACGGGCGGGCGGCTCGTGGAACCAGTACGCCGAGATCGCCGTCAAGCGCGTGCTCACCCGCGACGGCACGAGCACCTATTACATCAACAACCAGCCCGTGCGCCGCCGCGACGTGCAGGACGTGTTCCTCGGCACTGGCCTGGGGCCGCGTGCCTACGCCATCATCGGCCAGGGGACGATCAGCAAGATCATCGAGTCGCGGCCGGAGGAGCTGCGGCTGTTCCTGGAGGAAGCGGCGGGCGTGTCCAAGTACAAGGAACGCCGCCGCGAGACCGAGAACCGCCTGAAGGATACCCGCGAGAACCTGACCCGTGTCGATGACATCCTGCGCGAGTTGACGACGAACCTCGACAAGCTCGAAGCGCAGGCGGAAGTGGCGCTGCGCTACCGCACGCTGCAGGACACGGGGACGCTCAAGCTGCACCAGCTCTGGTTCCTGAAACACCGTGACGCCACCAGCGAGCGCGAGCGGGTCCGGCTGGCCGAACTGGCGGCGGTGAATGCGCTGGAGTCGCGCATCGCCGAGCTGCGCCACGTCGAGGCCGAGCAGGAGTCGCTGCGCCAATCGCACTACGACGCCAGCGACACGCTGCACGCCGCGCAGGGTGCATTGGCCGAGGCGTCGATGCAGGTCAGCCGGCTGGAGGAGCGCATCCGCCATGTCGTCGATGCACGCCAGCGCGGGTTGCAACGACAAGCCGAGATCAGCGCGCAGACGCAGCAATGGACACTGCGCCTCGAACACGGCCAGGCCGAGCTGGAAACGCTGGCCGAGCAGCTTGCCGAGGCCGAGGCGCAAGGGGAAGTGCTGACCGCACAGGCCGAAGAGCAGGCGCTGGCGTTGCCTGCCGCCGAAGACACGCTGCGCCAGGCCAGCCAGCGCGCCGCCACCCAGCGCACCCGCGCCACCGAGGTGCAGCAGCAGATTCAGGTGCTGGCCGCGCAATCGCGCCACCTCGACGAGCGCAGCCGCGAATTGCAGGCCCGCCGCGAGCGTCTGGGCAGCGAGCGCCGCCAGCTTGGCACGCCCGACGACCACCGGCTGGATGACCTGCGTGCTCAGCTGGCGCAGGCGCAGGAGGTGCAGGAACTTGCCGACGCCCGGCTGCACGAGCTGTCCGACCTCGTGCCGACGCTCGACGAGCAGCGCCGCGGCCAGCAGAGCGCGGCCAATGGCGAATCCGCTCGCCAGTCGGCGCTGACGGCGCGGCTCGACGCACTGCGGGCGCTGCAGGAAAAGGTGCAGACCGAAGGCAAGCTGCGGCCGTGGCTGGCCCGGCATGGGCTGGACGGGCTGCAAGGGCTGTGGCGGCGCATCCACATCGAACCCGGCTGGGAAACGGCGCTCGAATCGGCCTTGCGCGAGCGGTTGCAGGCGCTGGAGGTCGGGCGGATCGAGACGGTGCGCGGCTTCGACCTCGACCCGCCGCCGGCCAAGCTCGCCTTCTATTCGCCGCCGACCGCGGCGATCACCAACACCCACCGCACGTTGCCGCGGCTGACCGATCTGTTGCGTGTCGGCGATCCCGGGCTGATGGCGCTGCTCAATGACTGGCTGGAGGGCGTCTACACGGCGGCGAATGTCGAGGAGGCGCTGGCGCTGCGCAGCCGGCTGACGCACGGCGAGCTGATCCTGACGCCGGCCGGGCACGCGGTGAGCGCCTACGCGGTGAGCTTCCACGCGCCGGACTCGGAGCAGGCCGGCTTGCTCGCCCGGGCACAGGAAATCGAAAACCTGGAAACGCAGGTCCGCGCCCAGGCGCTGATGGCCGACGAGGCGCGCAGTGCGCTGGTCCGTGCCGAAGCCGCTTGCACCGATGCAGCGCAGCGGCTGGCCAGCGCCCGCCGCGACGCCGCCGACAGCCAGACGCGGGCGCACCAGTTGCAAGTCGACGTCCTGCGCCTGACACAGCAGGCCGAGCAGGTGACGCGCCGCCGTGACCAGCTGGATGCCGAACTCGCCGAGGTTGATGCGCAACTCGAAGAACTCGACGAGCGCCGCATGACCGGCGAGGCGCGCTTCGAGGAACTCGACCTGATGCTCGCCACCGAGCAGGAGCGCCACGCCGAGCTGGAAGACGCGGTGATCGCGGCTGAGCGGCGCTTGGCGGATGCCCGCGAGCAACTGCGCGGCCTGGAGCGCACGGCGCAGGAGTCGCAGTTTGCGGCCCGCTCGCTGCTGGCCCGGCGCGGCGAATTGCAGCGCGGGCTGGAAACCGCCGCGCAGCAGCTCACCGTCAACGAACGCGCGCTGGAGCAGCTCGCCGCCGAACTCGCCGGGCTGGACGACGCCGCGGCCGAAGGCGGTCTGCAGGAGGCGCTGGCGCTGCGGGTCGATCGTGAACTGGCGCTGTCGTCGGCCCGCCAGACCTGGGA